>JACMJX010000098.1 GCA_014380425.1 Chitinophagaceae bacterium
CTCCTATACACAGGTTCCCCTTCTTTTTCGCTTTCATCCGGCTAATTCCCAGGTAGCGCTGTATGCAGGTCCTCAGGTAGCCTTCTTAGGTACAGCCAAAACAAAAGTTGATAATGGTAGCGATGTTGGTATTTCAGGTCAACTTAATCAAACCGATTTTGGTGTAGCTTTTGGTGTGGCAAAAATTCCTTTAAAAAGTGGTCTGACAGTTGATGTAAGAGTCTATCAAGGTTTTATGGATGTATATAAAGCGGAGTATGATGAAGGCCTTAAAACACGTCCGACCTTGATCAGCCTTACTCTCGGATATATGTTTGCGCGGAAATAACATATAATACCTCCTTAAAAGTTATTATTCATTAGCCACAGCGCGGAGGCTAATAAAGGATATATGATAAATCAGCAGTTTACTTACCTGCCTGCTTTAACAAGCGACTAACTGCCAACATAGTTTCGTAACGGTATATCGCCGATTTTCAGGTTAACTGCCTGACATCATGCAAAAACAACTCACCATAAAATTATTACCCTCCGAAGCTGCGAATGACACAATTATCCGTAGTTATATTGCAAGTCATTGCGGTGTTCCTGAAAAAACTATATCTGGTTTTCATTTCTTGAAACGTTCCCTGGATGCCCGCGGGAAACAAGTATGGGTATTGCTCACCTTACTTGCACTTATTGACGAACCTTACTTTCCACCAGAATTCGCTACTTTATTATTTAATGATGTTTCAAAAGCAAAAAATCGTGTACTAATTGTTGGAGCCGGTCCTGCCGGACTTTTTGCAGCCATCAAACTGATTGAACAGGGCATTAAGCCAGTCCTTGTTGAAAGAGGAAAAGATGTAAGATCCCGGAGGAGGGACCTGGCGCGTATCAGCAGGGAAGGTGTTATTAATCCAGAAAGCAATTATTGTTTTGGCGAAGGAGGGGCTGGCACTTACAGTGACGGAAAATTATATACCCGTAGTTCTAAACGCGGTGATATTGCCCGAATATTAAATATACTAGTTCAGTTTGGAGCCGATCCTTCTATAGCATATGATGCCCACCCGCATATAGGTACTAATAAATTGCCAGCTATTATTACTGCAATAAGACAACAGATACTGGATTGTGGGGGCACTATTTTATTTGAGAAAAAGATGACTGACCTGATCGTCAGTAATAATGTTGTTACCGGTATCAAAACATCCGATGGAGCTGTTTTTGAAGCGGAGGCGGTAATTCTTGCAACAGGTCATTCTGCAAGAGATGTCTTTCAATTGTTGTATCATAAAAAAATTCTGATAGAAAGCAAACCCTTTGCACTGGGAGTTCGAATCGAACACCCTCAACAGTTGATCGATAGTATTCAATATCACTGCCCGGTGAGAAGTGAGTACCTGCCTCCTGCTTCTTATAGTTTAGTACAGCAGATAGAAGGCAAAGGTGTTTTCAGCTTCTGTATGTGCCCAGGAGGTATTATCGCACCCGCTGCAACAAGCCCGGGTGAAATAGTAGTAAACGGATGGTCTCCGTCCAAAAGAAATAATCCATATGCTAATTCGGGGATGGTGGTTTCAGTAGAAGAAAAAGAACTGGTTCACCTTCAGAAACAATGGGGTCCCCTCGCGGCCATGCATTTCCAACAATCGGTAGAACAAAAAGCATTTACATATGGAGGCGGAAAGTTAGTGGCACCCGCACAGCGAATGACCGATTTTACGGAAAAGAAAATATCATCCTCTCTGCCCGGTTGCTCCTACCTGCCCGGTATTCATAGTGTTTCTTTACATGAAGTATTGCCGGCTTTTATATTCCAATCATTAGCTCAGGGCTTTCGTCAATTCGGAAAGAAGATGAAAGGATACTATACGAATGAGGCTGTAATTGTAGCTACTGAATCGCGTACCTCTTCGCCGGTTCGTATTCCAAGAGACCCAGTAACATTGCAGCACCCGCAAGTTAAAAATTTATATCCGTGCGGAGAAGGAGCTGGCTATGCCGGAGGTATTGTAAGTGCTGCTATGGATGGAGAACGGGTGGCCAAGGCAATAGCAGAATCTTTAGGAGTTGGAGAAGGGTAAGAGTTTAAGGGTTAGAGGAGTTTAAGAGTTTAATGGTTTAATGGTTCATAATATCGATTAGTCACTAAAAGATGAACAACTATTAAACTTTTAAACCCTTAAACCATTATATCTAAACACTCAATGCGGGGAAAATAATCATCCTCACTCACCCCCTCCCGCATTCTTTTTAGCGATCAGCCAGTTTTTACTGATCAGTTGATTATTTCGATATGCTTTGTATTTCAGTTTGCAGTTTTTCCTTTCTTCTTTACTAAATCCATTCTTCAACAATGATCCCAGCGCTGGCTTACCTGCGTCTACCCAGCAGGTGTACCAGAAATCGGCAATCAGTTCCGACGTTCGGGTAAGCTGGGTATTGATGGTATTACCCAAACGACGGCTGTACTCTTTGGCAAAAGCAGAAGTGTAATACTTTACTTCCCGGCCATTCCTTATCTGTATCCGGTATTTTGTAGAATCGTTGAACAAAGTGCTTGCTTCCTTTTCTTGCTTAAACACATCATCCAATAAAACAAAACCGCTGCGCACCGCATTCCATATCGCTTCATCGGGTTTTGAAAGATATCGTGCTCTGTGGTGGCTGCTTAAATCATAGGTAGAAAGCTCAAGCTCGGGAACAACGCTTTCCCATAAAGCGTGTAGTCCTTTTTGATTGGTCAACTGACCATCATAATTAATAGTAGTATGCAAGGGTACTAGTGCATCGCCGATATAATGGGCCAGATCGGTGGCATAAAACAAAATGCTATCTGCCTGCTTATTGCGAAAGGCCCGGCTAAGGTTTTCTTTCATCACTATAATATAGTAAGGAACATATCCATATTTAATCAGCGTATCGCGGGTATAAAGGGATACTGCCTTTTGCCACTGCAGAGGCATTTTCCAGGCAGCTGAATCGCCAAACTTTTCCAGGTCGATAAAATGTTTAGTGGCCTCCGTAGGATCTTCGTTCCTGCGCTGATCGGGTCGTACAGAGAATTTCACTATATAATCCATATTCTTATAAAAGAACGGCTGCATGCTTTTAGGTAACTGGTAAATGGCCAGTTGGTTCA
>JACMJX010000099.1 GCA_014380425.1 Chitinophagaceae bacterium
CAGGTGTTGCTGGTAACGGACAATGAAATACTTGTGAACGATATACAGACCGAACTGGAAAAACAGCTTGGTGCCCTACCCCGCAAAGAACTGGCCGCACAGGCACTGAAGAATAGCCGGATCATACTGGTAGAGAATGAAGCGGTAGCATTGGATCTTTTAAACGAATATGCTGCAGAACACCTGATACTGGCATGTGCAAACCCCGAGCGAATGGCGGAAAAAGTGTTGAATGCCGGTTCCGTTTTCCTGGGCCATTATTCACCTGAAAGTGTGGGTGACTATGCCAGCGGCACCAACCACACCTTGCCCACAAACGGGTATGCACGGTCTTATAGTGGCGTAAGTGTGGATAGCTTTGTAAAGAAAGTTACCTTCCAGCAACTGACGCGGGAAGGGTTGCAGGCTATTGGTGGCTCGGTGGAGCGCATGGCAAAGGCGGAAGGACTCGATGCCCATGCCAATGCGGTAAGTATCCGGTTGTAATGGTCGTTAAAATAAGAATATATCATGTTCAATCTTGACAGTCTCTTAAGAGAAAATATAAAAAAACTCGTTCCCTATTCATCCGCCCGCGATGAATTTAAAGGCGATGCCAGCATATTCCTCGATGCCAATGAAAACAGCTATGGCTCTCCGCTGGTAAAATGGTATAATCGTTACCCCGACCCGATGCAATGGAAAGTAAAAGAAAAACTGAGCGAAATAAAAATGGTCCCGCCAAATAATATTTTCCTGGGTAATGGCAGCGATGAATGCATAGATATCCTGTTCCGCTCTTTCTGTGATCCCGGTAAAGACAACGTAATTATAGTGCCGCCTACTTATGGCATGTATGAAGTAAGCGCGGGCATCAACGATGTAGCCGTTAAGAAGGCGTCACTTACGTCTGACTTTCAGTTGAACCTGGAAGCTATAGAATCAGCGGTGGACGATTATACCAAGATGATCTTTCTTTGTTCTCCTAATAACCCAACCGGCAATTCGCTGAATAGAGAAGATGTGGAGATGATACTTAATAATTATTTCGGGCTGGTAGTGATAGATGAAGCCTATATCAATTTCAGCCGTCATCGCTCCTTCTTGCAGGAGTTGAAAGAGTATCCTAACCTGGTAGTGTTGCAGACCCTGTCAAAGGCCTGGGGACTTGCCGCCCTGAGAGTAGGTATGGCGTTCGCTTCGGAAGAAATTATACGCGTCATGAATAAAGTGAAGCCCCCATACAATATCAATCAGCCTTCGCAGGAGCTGGCCTTAAAAGCATTGGAAGAAGTGGGCATGGTAAACGATATGATCCGGGAGATCGTTAAGGAAAGAGGTGCCCTGGTGCAGGCACTGAAAGAAATACCTTTCGTAGAAAAAATATACCCCAGCGATGCTAATTTCCTGCTGGTGAAAGTTAGTGACGCAAAAGTAATTTATAATGCCTTGCTTCAAAAAGGGATCGTGGTCAGGGATAGAAGCAAAGTAGAATTATGCGAGGGCTGCCTCCGCGTTACCGTTGGAACCGAAAAAGAAAATAAAGAACTTATCACTGCGCTCCGATCCATTTAAACGTACCGGATATGAAACGAATACTTTTTATAGACAGGGACGGGACACTTATCAATGAAGCACCTCCCACTTACCAGCTTGACTCCTTCGATAAACTTACTTTTTATCCCCGTATGTTCGAGTACATGGGTAAAATAGCCCGCGAACTGGATTACGAGCTCGTGATGATCACCAACCAGGATGGGCTAGGAACTGCAACATTTCCAGAAGATAGTTTCTGGCCTTTGCACAATCTGGTGATGAAAAGCCTGGAGGGAGAGGGTATCCATTTCGATACAGTATTGATCGATAAAACCTTTGCCGCCGAAAACGCACCTACCCGTAAGCCAAATATTGGTTTATGTACACCTTACTTCGACCAGGCAAAATATGACCTCGTCAATTCTTTTGTAATCGGTGATCGCATCACCGATGTGCAACTTGCTAAAAATCTGGGCTGCAAAGCCATCTGGCTAAACAAGGACTCTTCCCTCGGCAGCAGTGAAATAAAGGATACAACAGATGCGCTCCGTAAGGATACGGTAGCTCTTGAAACAACCGAATGGAGCAGGATCTACGAATTCCTTAAACTTGGGTTGAGACAAGTAACGCACCAGCGGAATACCAACGAGACTAAGATTCATATCGAGCTGAATATGGA
>JACMJX010000100.1 GCA_014380425.1 Chitinophagaceae bacterium
AGTAATCGTAATTACTACTAAGAAAGGGGAATTTAATCAGGCTATGAGAATGTCGATTAATACCAACCTTACCTGGTATAAGAAGGAAGACTTGCATGATATACCGGACGTGTCCGCATCGGATTATATAGACTTTGAAAAGGAGCTTTTTAATCAGGGATTTTTCGATAATGATATCGCCAGTCCTTTACAGCCACTTACGCCGGCTGTAGAGATTTTTCTGAAAGAGAGAAACAGAGAGATTACGGCAGGCGAGGCCGGGCGGCAGCTCGAAGTACTAAGGCGGAGAGACGTAAGGAACGACTTCGAGAAGTATTTGTACAGAAGCCAGATCATCCAGCAGCATAGTTTGAATTTAAGCGGAGGTAACAAGAACGTGCGGTATTTCTTTTCAGTGGGGTACAATAAAGACCAGGAGGCTCTTGTTGGCAACAATAATAACAAACTTTCATTGAGGTCGGATAATACTTTCCTCCCATTTAAGAAGATGCAGGTGAGGATTGGAGCAGGGTACACACATACAAAAACCGGGTTCAATAGTCCTGGTAGGTATAGCGACTTTAGGGTGGGAAACAAAAAGCTTCCGCTTTATTCACGCCTGGTAAATGATGATGGCAGCCCCGCAGATATAGATTACGAACTAAGGGGAGCATTTACGGATACTGTCGGCTCAGGAAAGCTTCTTGATTGGAAGTATAGGCCTTTACAGGAGCTTGCAGAGCAGGATGAAAGCATTAAGACAAATGCTTTTATTGCAGATGTTGATTTAAAGTATCAATTTTCAAAAAACTTTAGTGCTGAGGTAAAATATCAGTATCAAAATGCAACGGATTTAACGGCTTTGAATAATAATGTCAATACGTACTACGCGAGGGACCTTATTAATGACTTCACGCAAATAGGCAACAATGCAGTCACTTATATAGTACCCAAAAATGCTATCCGTGAGGAATCTAAAGCACACTTAAATCATCACGCTTTAAGAGCCCAGTTAAACTATTCTCATACCTGGTCAGGCTCTAACCGGTTGTCTGCCATCGCAGGAACTGAAGTCCGTGATGTAAGTACATATACAACAGGTGGGCGAGTGTATGCAGGCGTTGTTGATTATTCACAAACGTATCCTATTCTCACAAGTTCTAGTCCTGCAAAAATACCGGGTTACACTACAACCAGCGGGAAATATGTTACTCGTTTTGTGTCTTGGTATGGAAATGCTTCCTATGACTTCCTTAATAGATATGTAATTACGGCAAGTGCAAGAAAGGATGCATCTAATCTGTTTGGAACACGGAGCAATGAGAAAGGTGTTCCCCTATGGTCATTGGGACTTGCATGGAAGACTTCCAATGAAGATTTTTATAAGTCGGGACTACTACCATATTTGAATTTTAGACTTACTTATGGCTATAGCGGAAATGTAAATAACAGTATCTCTGCATTAACCACTATATTGGCAAATAGCCCTTCTCCATTTACTAATGTTTCCAATTCCTCTATTTACAATCTGCCGAATTCTCTACTTAGATGGGAAAAGATTCGTCAGATTAATGCCGCTATTGACTTTAGTACAAAGAAAGACCGAGTTAAAGGAAGCATTGAGTATTACTCAAAAAGGGCAACCGATGTTTTGGCCGGAAAGCCTTTAGATCCAACTCTTGGAACATTCGGTTTAATTACCAATTCTGCGGATGTGGAAGGAAGTGGTATAGATGTGCAATTGTTTACCCGTAATATAAACGCTGGCAGGTTCAAATGGAACTCCCTAGTGGTTTTTAACCAGGCGGCTTATAAAGTCAAAAGTTTCTTTTACGATGCTGACAATGGATTTACCAGTGAAGGAATAGACATTACACCTATAAGGGATTATAATCCATATTTGCTTGTAAGTTTTCGTTGGGCGGGACTCGATCCTGCAACCGGGGATCCTGTGGGTTACCTGGACAAAGCTTTGAGTAAAGATTACGAAGCAATAGTTTCTCAAACCCCGTTTAGTGACCAATACGTAAGTGGTCCTGCACTTCCTAAATACTTTGGCAATGTGACAAATACCTTTTCCTGGAAAGGTATTTCCGTATCTTTCAACGTTTTATACAGATTCGGATATTACTTCAGGCGACCAACTTTAAATTATTCTTCGGGAGCGAACTTGCGTTTAAATCCAGATTATTTAAAACGGTGGAAACGACCAGGTGATGAGAAGTTTACAAATGTTCCATCGTCAAACTTTTCTGTTAATGATGTTTACAAGTACAACTTTTATTCAAATTCGGAAGTTACCGTAGAAAAAGGTGGAAACATAAGATTAAATGATATCCGAATTGACTATACCGTAAATAAAATTAAGGTCTTCAGGAAGCTTATTCCTATTAAAGAATGTGAATTTTATGTATTTGTCAACGATATTAACTTTTTTGTCTGGCGTGCTAGTAAAGCTGGTCTTGATCCTGATTATCCTTTAGGATTAAAGCCAATTTTAAATATAACTACAGGGTTAAAAATTAATCTATAAATAGAATTAGATTATGAAAAGAAGAGATTTTTTGAACACGATCGCAGCTATCTTTTTGATCATCTCTGTCCAGTCCTGTAAAAAATATCTTGACGCGAAGCCTGATTCAACATTGCAAACAATAGAGAATTTGAATGACTTGAGACGCCTTCTCGATAATTTCCTTTTAATCAATTGCTCCTACCCTGGGCTAGGTGATGTTCTGGCAGATGATTATTATTTTACTGACCAGGATTTATTTAATTCTGATATGGCCCAGCGAAATTTTCATACTTGGGTAAGGGAGGACGACACAGAACCACTCTGGAGAAACCCATATGAAGTCATTATGACGGCAAATATAGTATTGGACGAATTACCAGGAGTAGAATATCAAACTACGGAACAACAGGAAAGGAATGATATAATGGGAAGCGCACTGTTTTTACGGGCTTACTACTTTTACGGCCTCGCACAATTGTTTGCCAACCCTTATAATAACAATAATAACAAAGATTCTGATCTTGGGATACCTTTAAGACTTAATTCAGATATCAACACAAAGGTGGATCGCGCGTCGGTGAAGGAGACGTATGAGAGAATTATCGCGGATTTCAAACAAGCTGCCCCTCTACTAAGCAACTCGCCCTCTTTTAAATCAAGGCCCGGAAAAGGAGCAACTTATGGCGCTCTAGCAAGAACTTATCTTACAATGGGTGAGTATGATTCAGCGCTACATTATTCTAATAAGTATCTATCCATTCACGATAGTCTCGCAAATTATAATTTGCTATCAGCATCGACGACACCATTACAAGATAGATTTCAAAAAGAAGTTATTTTCGTTATGCGATCCGCCACCATATCAGTGCTTGGTGGAAATAGACCGAAAGTGGACTCTGTTCTTTTTCGTTCTTACAATGATAGCGATTTGCGTAAAACCATTCATTTTAGAATGTCTGTCGGGCGTCCCATATACAGGGGCGACTTCGATGGAAGTGTTATTAGTTCTGTGTTTTCGTTCAACGGAATTTATACCAATGAAATATATTTAGTCAGGGCTGAATGCTATGCAAGGAAAAATCAGATGAGTGAGGCCTTAAGCGATCTTAATACATTATTAGTGAGCCGATATGTATCCGGCCAATTTAATCCGTTTACTGCCATTGATGCAAATGACGCATTAGCCAAAGTACTATTGGAAAGGAAAAAAGAATTAATGAGAAGAGGGTTGAGATGGACAGACATAAGAAGACTGAACAATATTCCTCCTGTTAACTCAATAAAGCCTGTGCGGAATATTTTTACCCAATCTTTTACTTTACCCGAAAAACCTTATCTTTTATTATTACCTGTTGGTGCAATTCAGTTAGGAGGGTTGCAACAAAATTAAATCTATAACTATAATTTCTTTCACTATAGTTATAGATTTAATTACAGCTAAATCAATCTATCTGCTTCTTTGGGAATCGGGATACATTTGATCTTTGTAATGCATAGTAGGGCGTTCAATATTATAGAAGAAGAAATTATATAAATCAGTATAAATTTGTGTTCCCTGATCAATATTGGGTTTGCCGGCATAATACAGATTTGCACAAGCGTATATTGCGCACACGCACTCATTTCCATTGCACTCTATTGCAACTTCATTTATAGAGCCCAAAGAATAATTGAAAGGGTCACGCACTTTACTAAGCGATGTTTGTTCCGCGCAGCTTAACGTAATAAGGTACCACTGTTTGGAGGAACTACCACAAGGATCTCCATACGCAGCTTTAACCCCGTCCTTACCCTTAACAGGCCCATCAGTGAACGCGACAGCCCCTACTGCCATTAGGATGGCAATGATTCCAGGAAAAATTCTTTTCATAATATTTGTTTTTTTTTTAAGATGCCTACTCGTTTACAGGTTTTCGGCTTTTCCTGTTTCAATGGCAAGATTAAAGTATGTTTATCCACGAAAATTTAAGCAACATTAAAGGAGTTGAATTGACTCTCCGCTCTGTTTCTATGGAGCAAAATACCAGTCAAAGCAAGTATAGTAAAACCTATATTGAAAAAGAGATGCTGTGTCCAGGTCATGTCTTTCAGCACACCCCCGCACTGGCATGGTAACTGGGGAGTAAACGCAATCATGTATCCAATATAACCTGTAAAAAGGAGCATTAGTAGAAATGATCCGAAAATACCCAGAAGCCGGGTACGTGGTATAACCAGAAAAAGTGAGATAATGAGTTCCGTAATCGGTATTGCCCATGAAAAGAAAACCGATCTGTCTCCTATAAGAGGAGATTGCTTGATAGCAGCCTGAAACCTGTAAATATCGTTGAGCTTGCTTAAGGAGGTGTAAATGAAGAGAAAAATCAGCATACAGGCTACAAGATCGATAACTGTACGTTTTTTCATTCGGTGTGTATAGGTTAGGCAATAAAGTTTATAACGAGCTTTGAACTTCTAAAATAATAATACTCTTGGTCTCCGCCAAATTAAACGTAGAATTACTATAGTTATTTTACGAGCCAGGAAATAAATATTAAGGAGATACCTGGAAAACATCTATTTTTGCTGTTTACAATTATTAAAATTAAACGCATAACTCAAATTGGAAACACAAACAAACCATATTGCTTACGGGAACCCAGGTTCTTTAAGAATGGTGTTTTCTTTTGGAAATTGCCGTACTCTCCCCTTACCACGACGCGGGTGCTGATAGGACGAGCAAATGACCTTTGCCCCTATCAGTGGAAAAATACCCGCAGATCTCTCGACACGATACGTGTTTCTTGTTCATCAAATACATAACGCCAGCAGTGGAACAGCAAAATATTATCGTCAGGGTCGCTACCACCCATGATAAAAACTATTCTACCATCATTACCGATGAAATGGAAGCCTCTGCCAAAGCCAGAGGCACAGGCATCGCCAAGCGGTCACCTACATACATAGAGAAGAAAATGGAGGAGGGTAAGGCTGTAATTGCCGTTATGCAGAACGGCACCTGGGTAGGTTTCTGCTATATAGAAGCCTGGGGGCATGGCCAGTTTGTTGCCAACAGCGGGCTTGTCGTATCCCCGGCTTTCAGAAAAAGCGGTATTGCCAAGCTGATCAAGAAGCGTATATTCGATCTTTCGAGGGAAATGTATCCCGACTCCAAGATTTTCGGGTTAACCACCGGTCTCGCCGTTATGAAGATCAATTCCGAACTGGGGTACGAGCCTGTTACCTATTCCGAACTAACGGATGATGAGGAGTTTTGGGCAGGATGCAAAAGCTGTGTCAATTACGATATACTTGTGAGTAAAGAGCGCAAGAATTGCATGTGCACAGCCATGCTATACGATCCTAAAGATCATTATACCCCGGAGGAGATGAAGGAAGACTTTCACCAGTACTCGAAACTGTACGAGCGCTTCATGAAAATCAAGCAGAGTAAGCTGCTAAAGATCTTTGCTAAAAAAGACGGCAACATCAGTATCCCGAAAGTGAAGATAAACTCCATCGTACAGAATTTCTTCAACTTTTAGTCCTCGAAAATCTTAATTATAGTAACAATGGCTCAGAAAAAAATAGTGTTAGGTTTTAGTGGTGGGCTCGATACTACTTATTGCGCCAAATATCTTGCTGAAGATAAAGGTTACGAAGTGCACTCCGTGATTGTCGACACGGGCGGCTTTACAGATAAGGAATTGAAACAGGTAGAGGAGCATGCCTATAGCTTAGGTGTAAAAACACATACAGCCATCGACGCGGTTAAAAGCTATTATGACAGAATCCTCCGCTATCTTGTTTATGGTAACATTCTAAAGAATAATACCTACCCGCTCAGCGTAAGTGCCGAACGGCTCAGCCAAGCCGTGTTTATTGCGGAACATGTAAAAAAAATAGGCGCAGATGCTGTTGCTCATGGCAGTACGGGTGCCGGTAATGACCAGGTGCGGTTCGATATGATCTTTAATATCATGATTCCCGGGATAGACATCATTACTCCTATCCGCGATCTTAGACTAAGCCGGGAGGCTGAAATAGCCTATCTTAAAGAAAAAGGTATCGCTATGAATTTCGAGAAAGCTGCCTATTCCATCAATAAAGGCTTGTGGGGAACAAGCGTAGGGGGTAAGGAAACCCTTAACAGCAAAGGTATGCTGCCGGAAGAAGCATGGCCCACACAAGTAAGCAGGCAGGATGCCGAAGAGGTGAAACTACACTTTCAGAAAGGCGAGCTTACTGGCATAAATGATAGAACCTTTGATCATCCTACCGAAGCTATTCGATATCTACAAACAATTGCGGGAAGTTTTGGCATAGGGAGAGATATTCACGTGGGGGATACCATTATCGGGATCAAGGGCAGGGTTGGTTTTGAAGCCGCCGCTCCTATGGTGATCCTTAAAGCCCATCATGCCCTGGAAAAGCACGTGCTCACCAAATGGCAGCTTAGCTGGAAAGATCAACTGGCGCAGTTCTATGGCAACTGGCTCCACGAAGGACAAATCCTCGATCCTGTAATGCGCGATATAGAGGCTTTTTTTACCAATTCACAGCAAAACGTTACCGGCGAAGTATTCGTACAATTGTTTCCCTACCGCTTCATGATTGCCGGGATCGAGTCTAAATATGATCTCATGAGCAGCAGGTTTGGCAAGTATGGCGAAATGAATAACGGCTGGAGCGGTGAAGATGTAAGAGGGTTCAGCAAGATTTTCGGCAATCAGACAGCAATATTTCAACAGGTAAAAGAAGACGCGGATGGCAAAGCTTAAAGCAGGTATCGTAGGGGGAGCAGGATATACAGGGGGCGAGCTGCTTCGGATTCTGCTGAACCACCCTGACGCTGATATCGCTTTCGTGCACAGCAAAAGCAATGCGGGCAACCCTGTCTACAAGGTGCACGCTGATCTTACCGGGGAAACGAAGCTTCAGTTTACCAGTGCGCTAAATAACGATATCGATGTTCTTTTTCTCTGCACCGGCCACGGTGAAGCGCGGAAATTTCTTGCCGCGCATAACATAGCAGCAAGTATCAAGGTAATCGACCTCTCGAATGATTTTCGACTGGCCGGGCAGGCTTCCATTGGTGACCGGGCATTCGTGTACGGCCTTCCGGAATTGAACCGGGAAGCGATACGTTGTGCCAGTAATATAGCCAACCCCGGGTGTTTCGCCACTGCCATTCAATTAGGGCTGCTGCCGCTGGCAAAAGCGGGCTTGCTGAAAGAAGTATATACAACGGGTATTACCGGATCTACTGGCGCCGGCCAGGCCCTTAGCGAAACTTCCCACTTTAGCTGGAGAGCTAATAATATTCAACCGTATAAAACATTTACGCACCAGCACCTGGGCGAAATCGGCCAGTCGATGGCCCAACTGGCACCGGGTGGGACGGTTGATATTAGCTTCGTTCCATGGAGAGGTGATTTCACCAGAGGCATATTCATCAGCTCGCAGCTAACTTGCCCTCTCGAACTGGAAAGCCTTTATACGCTTTATAACGACTATTATTCCGGTCATCCTTTCATAACTATCAGTAGAGAACCCATTTTCATGAAGCAGGTAGTTAATACCAATAAAGCAGTCATCAACCTGGAGAAAGCCGGCGGTAGAATTGCCATTCATTCTGCCATCGACAATCTCCTGAAAGGAGCCAGCGGCCAGGCCGTTCAAAATATGAACCTCCTGTTTGGGCTGGAAGAAACCGCCGGACTTAAACTGAAATCAACTTATTTTTAACTATACCCAATAGCAACAGTCATGAACTTATTTGACGTCTATCCATTAAACGATATTACTATCACTAAAGCCAGCGGTTCTTACGTGTGGGACGATAACGGCATCCAGTACCTGGATATGTACGGTGGGCATGCCGTCATCAGTATCGGGCACACACATCCTCACTGGGTCAAAAGAATTGAAGAGCAGCTGGCGAAGATTGCCTTTTATTCCAATTCGGTGAAGATGCCCATTCAGCAGGAGCTTGCTACTAAACTTGGCCAGGTGAGCGGGAAAGAAGACTACCAGCTCTTTCTGTGCAACAGCGGGGCGGAGGCTAATGAAAATGCCTTGAAGCTAGCTTCTTTTCATAACGGTAAAAAGAAAGTAGTAGCATTTCACGGGTCGTTTCATGGCCGTACTTCGCTGGCTGTTTCCGTAACGGATAATAAAGCAATCATCGCTCCCATAAATGAAACGGACAATGTGATCTTTCTTCCTTTTAATGATGAAGACGCGCTTAAAGCCTGCTTTGAAGAGCAGGGAGACCAAGTGTCTTCCGTTATCGTGGAAGGCATCCAGGGAGTAGGAGGTATTCATCTTGCCAATGAATCCTTTCTTCAGTTGATAAGAAGCCTTTGCGACGCGCATAATGCCGTTTACATTGCCGATGGTGTGCAGTGTGGGTATGGCAGATCGGGCAAGTTCTTTTATCATGATTATGCTGGAGTGGATGCCGATATCTATTCCATGGCAAAAGGCATGGGTAATGGGTTCCCGGTGGGTGGGATACTGATTTCGCCCTCCATACAACCAAAATACGGGATGCTGGGAACCACCTTTGGAGGCAACCCGCTCGCCTGCGCGGCCGCGCTGGCGGTGCTGGAAGTAATAGAACAGGAGAACCTTATCGAAATGGCAAAGCAAAGAGGTATGTACCTTATCAACAAACTGAAAGGTATAAGTGAGATTGAAAATGTAAGAGGGAAGGGGCTGATGATCGGTTTCGATGTGCCTCCCAAGCTGAAAGACCTCAAGAAAACGCTGCTCCACCAGTTCAATGTATTTACAGGGGAGTCGAAGCCAAACGTTATCAGGCTGCTGCCATCCCTTGCATTAACCAGGAAGCAGTCAGACGAGTTTCTCGAAGCCCTCAAGGAAGCCCTCGAAACATTACAGGTTCCCGAATCTCAAGAAGCACATTAGCATTAAACTATAATGAAGCAATTTATTTCCGTTCAGGATGTACCAGACATCAACGCACTCGTAAAAAAGGCGCTCGATTACAAGCAGGATCCGTTAAAGGATCAATTGCTTGGAGTCGGCAAACGTATCGGGCTACTTTTTCTAAACCCCAGCCTCCGTACGCGCTTAAGCACACAGATCGCCGCGCGCAACCTGGGCATGGAAGTTATTGTATTCAACGTTGATAAAGACGGCTGGGCCCTCGAATTTGAAGAAGGAGCCATTATGAGCGGAAACACCGTGGAGCATGTAAAAGATGCCGCTCCTATTCTCGGGCAGTATTTCGATATTCTCTGCATCCGTACCTTCCCTTCACTAAAGAACCGTGAAGACGATTACAGCGAGCTGGTGATTCAATCGTTCGCTGCCTATGCCGGTATTCCCGTAGTAAGTCTGGAGAGCGCCACTTTGCATCCGCTTCAAAGCCTTACGGATATCATCACTATCCAGGAAACGTTTAAAGACAATAAGCGACCTAAAATTGTTCTTACCTGGGCGCCGCATGTTAAACCCCTGCCTCAATGTGTTGCCAATTCCTTTGCCCAGTGGGTGAACGCCTGGAATGGTGCCGATTTTATAATCACCCATCCCGCGGATTATGAGCTCGCAGGGGAATTTACCAAAGGGGCTACCATCGAATACAACCAGGACAAAGCCCTCGAAGGTGCCGATTATATTTATGTGAAAAACTGGAGTACCTATACGGACTATGGCAAAATCTATAGCAATGATCCCGGCTGGATGCTTACGGAAGAAAAGCTGCAACTTACCAGGTTTGCGCGCGTAATGCATTGCCTTCCGGTGCGAAGAAATGTGGAACTGAGTGACGAGATCCTCGACGGGCCGAGCAGCCTGGTAACGAGAGAAGCCGGCAATCGTGTATGGGCGGCTCAGGCAGTTTTGAGTGAAATTTTAATAGATAAAAGCTGAACCGCCTCCGATGGAAGACCTCTTCGTTATAAAAGTAGGCGGAAACGTAATTGATGATGCTGCATTTCTTGCATCGTTTCTTTCGGCATTTGCTGCTGCTCCCGTAAAGAAAGTACTGATACACGGGGGAGGAAAAATTGCTTCCCGGCTGGGAGACAAGCTGGGCATCGAATCGAACTATGTTAACGGCCGCAGAATTACCGATGGAGATACCATCGACCTGGTTACAATGGTATATGGAGGACTGGTGAATAAGAAGATCGTGGCGGCATTGCAGTCTAAGGGATGCAATGCAGTAGGCCTTACGGGCGCGGATGCTGATATAATACCTGCGATCAAGCGTACTGTAAAGGAGATCGATTACGGGTTTGTGGGAGATGTGCAGACAGGGAAGATGAATCCCGCTTTTCTTACTCTGCTATTGAATAACGGATATAGCCCGGTGATAGCACCCCTTACGCATGACGGAAAAGGACAAATGCTCAATACCAATGCAGATACGATCGCTTCTTCGCTTGCCATTATTTTAAGCAATCATTTCCATGTACGTTTGATCTATTGTTTTGAGAAGAAAGGAGTTTTGCAGGATATCAACGACGAAGGGTCTGTAATACGGCTGATAACCAAAGATATTTACGCCCATCTTAAAAACGAGCACAAGCTGTTTGACGGCATCCTTCCAAAGATAGACAATGCTTTTGCTGCTATCGATTCCGGCGTTCAGGAAGTACTGATTGGAGATGCAAGAGACTTATTGACGAACATTACCGAAGATACAAGGGGGACATTAATAAAATGATCAGCGAACTCTATAATGAAAGTATTGGCTTGTTGAAGCAATTGATCGCCACACCTTCTTTTAGCAGGGAAGAAGATGCCACTGCACTGCTGCTTGAAACATTTCTACGACAGAAGAACATCGAGACGCACCGTGTTAAAAACAATATCTGGTGCCGTAACCGGTATTTCGATGAAAGCCGGCCTTCGCTTCTTCTAAATTCTCATCACGATACGGTAAAACCAAACCTGCAATACACCCGCGATCCTTTCTCACCTCATACTGTAGACGGTAAACTATATGGCCTTGGCAGTAACGACGCTGGTGGTTCACTTGTAGCGCTTATCGCCACTTTTCTTCATTTTTATGATAAGCAGGATCTGAAATACAATATCATGCTCGCCATTTCAGCAGAAGAAGAAATCTCTGGCAGGGAGGGAATCGAGCTCCTGCTGCCACACCTCGGAACGATTGATTTTGCAATAGTAGGAGAACCCACACTTACCAACCTGGCTATCGCCGAAAAAGGCCTGCTCGTTATCGATTGCACCGCCCATGGAAGGGCGGGGCATGCTGCCCGTAACGAAGGTGAAAATGCCGTGTACAAAGCATTGAAGGATATTGAATGGTTGAATAGTTTTCGGTTTCCGAAAGTGTCGCCACTTCTGGGCCCTGTTAAAATGAGTGTCACCGTGATCAACACAGAGAATAAAGCGCATAACGTAGTGCCTGCGTCGTGCAGTTTTGTGGCGGACGTACGGGTAACGGATGCTTACACGCTGGAAGAAGTGCTGGAAACCATCCGCCGGCATATCAGCAGCGATCTCAAGCCAAGAAGCCTGCGCATGCGCTCTTCCAGCATAGCGATCGATCACCCTATTGTTCTTGCGGGTAAGGCCCTGGGTAAAACTACTTATGGCTCGCCCACCACATCCGATCAGGCACTAATACCCTTTCCGTCTCTCAAGTGCGGGCCGGGAGACAGTGCAAGAAGCCATACCGCGGATGAATTCATTTATCTTCATGAAGTGGAAGCAGGGATAGACACTTACATCAAGTTGTTAAACGACATATTATGAAGCTCTGGCAAAAGGATAAAACAGCACTAGCCGAAGTTGAAAAGTTCACCGTAGGTAGAGATCGTGAACTGGATATGTACCTGGCGAAATTCGACGTGCTGGGCTCTCTGGCACATATACAAATGCTGCAATCAGTAGGCTTGCTAAGCGCTGAAGAAAGGATCGCTCTTCAGGCGGGGCTCCGCGATATTTATTCCTCCATAGAGCAGGGAGTATTTATACTGGAAGATGGAGTGGAAGATGTACACTCCCAGGTGGAATACCTGCTTACCAAGAAGCTGGGAGATACTGGTAAAAAGATTCACAGCGCACGCTCCAGAAACGACCAGGTACTGTTGGATATGAAAATGTATCTCCGCAGTGAAATAGAAGAAATAGTAAGCGCGGTTAAAGAACTTTTCGATCTGCTGCAAACGCAGAGTGAGAAATACAAAGATTACCTGCTGCCGGGTTATACGCACCTTCAGCTGGCCATGCCTTCTTCCTTTGGCCTGTGGTTCGGCGCCTATGCGGAAAGCCTCGTAGATGACCTTATAACGCTGCAGGCAGCCTACCAGGTAGTGAATAAAAACCCGCTGGGCTCGGCAGCAGGATATGGCTCCTCTTTTCCGATCGACCGGGGCATGACTACCCGCTTGCTAGGTTTTGCGGATCTTAATTATAATGTTGTATATGCGCAGATGGGTCGTGGAAAATCCGAGCGCATCGTTGCTGCTGCACTTGCCAATATAGCCGCTACGCTTAGCAGGATGAGTATGGACGCCTGTATTTACCTAAACCAGAATTTTGGATTCATATCCTTTCCCGACGAATTGACCACCGGCAGCAGTATTATGCCACATAAAAAGAATCCGGATGTGTTTGAACTGATCCGCTCACATTGCAACAGAATTCAGGCGCTGCCAAACGAGATCATGCTGATGACGACTAACTTGCCTTCGGGTTACCAGCGGGATCTGCAACTACTAAAGGAGCATATTATACCTGCATTCCAGAACCTGAAAGCCTGCATACGAATGGCGGGTCTGATGGTTTCAAATATCGAAGTAAAGGCAGATCTTCTTGAAGATCCTTCTTATCGATACGTGTTTAGTGTTGAGGAAGTTAACAAACTGGTGCTTCAGGGTATCCCGTTCCGGGATGCTTATAAAGAAATAGGTGCCGCTATAGAGGAGGGTAGGTTTACCTATTCCACCAAGCTACATCACACTCATGAGGGTTCTATCGGAAATCTTCAGAACGACCAGATAGCCCGAATGATGAACGAGATCCTCCATCAATTCAATTTTAGCATCTTAAAGGAGGCTTTAGCAAAATTATTGAACTAAATTGCCGCCATGACGGGAGAAAACACGCAAAAGCGTATTGCAATATTCGGTTCTACAGGTTCGATAGGGAAGCAGGCCCTCGAAGTAATAGCTTCCAATAGCAGCCTGTTCTCCGTGGAGATACTTACAGCAAATAGTAACGCGGATCTACTGATAGAGCAGGCGTTGAAGTTTACCCCCAATCTGGTGGTTATCGGGGATGAGTCGAAATACCTGAAGGTAAAAGAAGCGCTGGCATCTTCCCACGTAAAGGTTTTTGCAGGTGAAAAAGCGCTGGAAGAAGCTGCTTCGATGGACTGCTACGACATGATGCTGGCAGCTATTGTAGGGTTTGCAGGGTTGAGGCCTACCCTTAAAGCAATTGAAGCAGGTAAACCGATCGCCCTCGCCAATAAGGAAACACTTGTGGTGGCGGGCGATATCATCATGCAGCAGGCGGTCGGGAACCGGGTGCCTCTTATACCGGTCGACAGCGAGCACTCCGCTATTTTCCAGTGCCTTGTAGGGGAAACGAGGAACCGGATAGAAAAAGTGGTGTTGACAGCAAGCGGAGGCCCCTTCCTCGGTAAGAAGCCGAACTTTCTGGTGAATGTTAAAAGAGATCATGCCCTGCAGCACCCTAACTGGACGATGGGTGCCAAAATATCCATCGATTCTGCAACGCTGATGAACAAGGGACTGGAAATGATCGAGGCCAAATGGCTTTTTAATCTTAAGCCAGAACAGGTACAGGTGGTGGTGCACCCACAAAGCATTATTCACAGCATGGTGGTATTTGAAGATGGTAGCATGAAGGCCCAAATGGGCCTTCCCGACATGAAGCTGCCTATCCAGTATGCCCTGGCTTTTCCTCAACGTATACCCAACGCATTTCCGCGCTATGACTTCAGAAAGCCGAATACCTTAACTTTTGAAGAGCCGGATCTTAAAACCTTCCGCAATCTGAGCCTGGCTACAGAGGCTCTTTTTAAAGGAGGAAACCTCCCGTGTATCATGAATGCAGCTAATGAAATAGCGGTTTTTGCCTTTCTCAGAAACCGCATTGGTTTCCTGGATATGACCGACCTGATTCAACGAACCATGGAAAAGGTAGATTTTATACCCAACCCTGATCTTGAACAATATTTTGAAAGCGATGCAGAGGCACGTAATTTTGCGGCTTCGCTGATCCATTTGTGAGCAGGCAAACTGGTGTAGCCCTTAGAATATGGTTTTTAACTTTTTAACTTCGTTATGATATTATTAGCAATCAATTGGGCTGAATTTGGCGTTAAAGCTGGGCAATTCGTTTTATCTTTTTCTATTATAGTCGTTCTTCACGAGCTTGGGCACTACCTGCCGGCAAAGTGGTTTAAATGCCGGGTAGAGAAGTTCTATCTTTTCTTCAACCCCTGGTTTTCACTTGTGAAAAAGAAAGTAGGAGAAACGGAATACGGCCTCGGCTGGGTACCCTTTGGCGGATACGTGAAGATTTCGGGAATGATCGACGAGAGCATGGATAAAGACCAGCTAAAGCTTCCACCCAAACCATACGAATTCCGGAGCAAACCGGCCTGGCAACGCCTTATCATCATGATTGGAGGCGTAACGGTTAACCTGGTGCTCGGGTTCCTGATCTATGCCATGATGCTTTGGTACTGGGGCGAAGAATATGTGCCTACCAATAAGTTCACTTATGGCATTGCGACGGATTCTCTGGCACAAAGTATCGGACTACGGGATGGCGACAAGATCCTGGGCGTGGATGGGCAGTATGTAGAAAAGTTCAACCGAATTCCCCTGATGGTGATTCTAAAAGATGCCAAGAGTTTTAGTATAGACCGTAACGGGGAGCAACGGACGATTCCTATTCCGGGCGACTTTGCGGGGAAACTGATCAAGTACAAGGCTATTGGTTTTATGGACATGCGCATTCCCAACGCACGCATCAGTGATGTTGTAGACACTTCTGCGGCTGCTAAAGCCGGATTGAAGAAGGACGATCAGATCATTGCCGTCAACGGGCAGCCTCTTTTCAATCATGAATTAAGTAAGAAAATAAAAGCCAACAAAGGCAAAGAACTGGAATTTACCATACTGCGTGGGAAGGATACTGCAAAGATCGGGTTAACAGTACCCACTACCGGCACTGTAGGCATAGCTTATGGAGGCGATCTGAGAAAGTATCTGGAGGTGAAGGAAGTGAAATACGATTTTCTGTCATCGATACCCGCAGGCTTCCGCAGAAGCGGCGAAACCTTAACCAGCTACTGGCTGCAGCTTAAACTTATTTTCAGCGGGAAAGTTAATACCAATGAATCACTTGGAAGCGTAATCAGCATCGGCAAGATGTTCCCAGCTACATGGGATTGGCAGTCGTTCTGGAGCCTCACCGCTTTCTTTTCCCTGGTACTGGCATTAATGAATATTCTTCCCATTCCCGCCCTTGATGGAGGACATGCTCTTTTTACACTCTATGAAATGATTACCGGCCGCAAGCCTGGTGACAAGTTCGTAGAGTATGCGCAGATGGTAGGCATGATCCTCTTGCTTGGACTAATGGCCTACGCCATTGGGCTCGATATATTCCGGGTGTTTACGGGAAGCTAGGCATCACAGCTCTATACCGATCTTCTTCATCAGGATGGAAGCATTCAGGCTTTTGCACACCCCATGCTTCAACTTGTAATCGAAATAAAGTTCGTCATTATCCACCTGCACGTCAAAGTGGTAATTATGAATTTGAGCAGGGTGCTGCTGTTCCAATCTTGCCAGCTCCAGGTCGTGCGTTGCCAGCATACCGACAGCGGAGTGCCTGATCAGTTGGTTTATCAACGCCTCGGAACCCGTGTGGCGGTCGAGGGAGTTGGTGCCTCTCAGTATTTCATCCAGTAATAGAAATACAGGCTCCTGTCGATTCACCGCTTCAATGATGTATTTCAGTTTCTTGAGCTCCGCATAAAAGGTAGAAGTACTTTCCGCCAGGTTATCTGCAATCCGCATGCTGCTGATCACTCTCATTACAGACATTCTGCAGGCGACAGCACAAACAGGTGCGCCCATCGTACCAAGAACAATATTGACGCCCACACTCCGCAGAAAAGTACTTTTGCCAGCCATATTAGAACCGGTCACCAGCGCTAGCTGCGGTTTTCCGGACGTTTCAAAAGAGCTGGAGACGCGCTTGTTCTGCGGTATCAGGGGGTGACCGAGTTCGGCTGCTTTAAAAGTACCCCCCCCGTTGTCTATTTCAGGAAATACCCAGTCTGGGTGGTTCAAATGCAGGTTGCCAAGTGTAGAAAGCGCCTCGAATTCTGCGAGTGCAGGAAACCAATGCAGGAGTCCGTCCTTATTCCGCACCTTCCATTTTTCCAGAGAGATGATCTGCTGAAGGTCCCAGAAAAGGAAGATGTTAAGCGGAATAAACACAATAGGGTTTAAGCGCAGATCCATACGATCGAGTATGTCCTTCAACTTTTTCACTTCGATAGAAGCTTTTATGGCTGAAGAAACATAGCCTTGCTGCAGATTCTTCAAAAGCTCCGACTGGAAGCTTTTCTGCTCCACCCATCCAATGCTTTTACTTAAAGTATCCACCTGCTGAACGATCTTGTTTAGCACCATGTAATCACCCATTATTTTTCTACTGATAGCTCCGGAGATAAGCAGGAAGATAAATACCAGCCCTAGCAAAAGGGGCGAAATAAGAAAGCCTAAGATATTTGCCAGCAGTGCCAGGCAGATAAAACCCGGCAGCACGAAGC
>JACMJX010000101.1 GCA_014380425.1 Chitinophagaceae bacterium
ATGTATAGATTCCAGGGTCTGATAGGTATTATAGTTATTTTAGGTATCGCTTTCCTTTTTTCCAACAATCGCAAGAAAATCAATGCTAGGCTTGTACTAAGCGGGCTCGGCCTGCAATGCCTTATAGCCTTGTTGGTATTGAAAATAGATAGAATTTCAAGTTTTTTTAAGTGGGTGGGGCAACAAGTGTCCCGTTTGGAAAAGTTTGCCAAAGAGGGGGCAAGCTTTGTGTGGGGCGATATCTTCGTCAGGAATCCGGCTGGTGAGGGTTCTGCCCCCTTTAGCACAGATGGCGCGTTCATATTTGCTTTCAGCATAACAGCTACGCTCATATTAGTCTGTGTACTGGCCGCGATTACCTATCATTTCGGCATTATGCAACGTATTATATCCGGGATGGCCAAAGCGATGAAAATAGTGATGCGGGTAAGTGGATCAGAATCGTTGAGCAATATAGCCAGCACTTTTGTAGGACAGGTAGAGGCCCAGGTAATGATACGACCTTACCTTGCTAAAATGACAATGAGTGAACTACTGGCCTCAATGAGCGGTAGTCTTGCCTGCATTTCTGGGAGCATCCTGGTAGTATATATCAATTTTGGGGCTAAAGCGGAATATCTTCTAACGGCAAGCCTTATGGCAGCACCTGCTGCACTGGTAATTTCTAAAATTGTATGGCCCGAAACAGAACTAAGCCAGACTATGGGTACCGTAAAAGCTACAGTTAGCAGTCCTTATAAAAACCTGATAGACGCCATCACGGGCGGTGCCTCTGACGGCATGAAGATATCGATCAATATTATTGCCATGCTTATTGCTTTCATAGCATTGATAGCCATGGTTAATTTCCTATTACTGAAAATAGGTCTATTGATGCATCTGGGATTTCCATTATCGCTTGACTGGATATTCGGAAAGCTTTTCTATCCGATGTCATGGGCGCTGGGTGTGCCCGATCAGGATCTGGCAACAGTAGCGACGCTTATGGGACAAAAACTGACGATTAACGAATTTATCGCTTTCAAAAACATGACAAATCCTGCTACGCAGCTTACTGATAAGGGCCTCATTATCGTGAGCTTTGCTATTTGCGGCTTTGCCAATTTCAGTTCCATTGGCATGCTGGTGGGCGGCATTAGTCAGCTCGCACCCGAAAGACGGGAAGATCTTGCAAGCCTTTCGCTAAAGGCGCTGCTTTGCGGAACGCTCGCATCCTATCTTTCAGCTGCCATCGCAGGCATTCTGCTTTAGTTCTCTTTCAATTCTGCTGCTACTGCCCTAAGTTCATTCAACTCGTTTAAGTCGGCCTTGAAATTTTCTGCATTCCGCTCTTTAAACGCACCTAGTTTATTGGCTGTGTATAACATTAGGAAACTTATTGAAATAGGAATAAGCCTTTCTGAAAGAGCCAGCCATAAACCAAACTTTTCTATACCCTTCGGTAAAAAAGACAGGGGAAAAAGAAATACCTGAGTAAACAAAAAGACGATCAATGCATACTTTAGAAACTTCTTGGGCTTCTCATATATCCCTATAATCTTTTTTAGAGAGATGTCTAGGGTATTATGACTGATACTTATTTTTTTTAGGCAAATATAAGTATGTGCCATAGCACCAGTAAATATTGCAATGCAAAAGCAGTAGATAGCTATTGGAATGTATTGCGCCGTAAGATAATAGTCAAAAGGATTGCCTAATAATACCGCGCACCCGAGCAAAAGACAAATAACCATCCAGGTCATGCCTGCTATGTAATTCCGTCTTGCCTTTACAAAACGTGATGTAGATCTTTCTGCAATCATGCTTACAATGATTTTTTCATTAATTTTCTGTGTCATCTGCAGCCGGAGATCGTACTCCTTCCAAACTGATTTTATTTCATCTAGATTCATCTCTAACGGATTTAATAATGGTTTCAAGTTTTGTTTTGATCCTGTTGATCTTTGTGCCAATATTTGTCTTGGACACCCCCATGATATCACTCATTTCTTCATAACTCTTTTCTTCGAGATAAAGCAATATAACCGCTTTCTCCACTTTAGAAAGATGCTGAATGGCATCCATCAGAAGATGGAGGCGTTCATTTTGTTTAGCGGATTGAACGAGGTCGGGGATATCGAACTCCAACACCGAAATAGGTTTACACGAGGGTTTAACCTTTGCCCTTCTAAAGCTCGAAATAGCCGTATTCAATGCTACCCTGTAAATCCAGGTGGAGAGCAGAGACATTTTCGCAAAAGATGGATACGATTTCCACAGCTGAAGTACAATTTCCTGAAAAAGATCTCTTTTATCTTCTTCCTCGGAAAAATACAAATTGCAGACCTTGTATATTATTCCTCTGTTTGCATTCACCATATTTACAAACTCTTTGTCCATCTTTCTCTGCTTTATGTTATTAGTCGCCTGCGCCTGCAGAAAATCACATATTCAGGTAACTTTTTTGTAGTTGCCATTAAAGCGTTTATAATTGGCCGCCTTCATGTAATTCTAATCATTAGTTTTGCCAAAACTTACTCCATGGATGTAAAAATGGAAGAGAGCTGGAAGGAAGTGCTTAAACCTGAATTTACCAAGACTTATTTCCAGCAGATAGTAACTTTTTTGAAGACCGAAAAGATGGCTGGTAAAACAATTTATCCACCGGGCTCACTAATTTTTAACGCGTTCAATGTACTTCCTTTTCAACAAGTAAAAGTAGTTATACTAGGGCAAGACCCCTATCATGGTTCGGGGCAGGCGCATGGGCTTAGTTTTTCCGTTCAGAAAGGAGTGGCGCCTCCCCCCTCCTTAATCAATATTTTTAAGGAGCTTCATACAGATATAGGGGTACCAAAACCTTCTCATGGCGACCTGACGCATTGGGCCTGCCAGGGCGTTCTCCTCCTGAATGCTTCACTGACCGTAAGGGCTGGGGAGGCTATGAGCCATTCAAAAATAGGCTGGGCAGAATTTACAGACAACGTTATAAGGAAAGTATCGGAACAGAAGAAGCACGTTGTATTTATTCTATGGGGACGGTTTGCTCAGGAAAAGCAGGCTCTAATCGATGAAACGAAACATTTTGTCCTTAAAGCCGCACATCCCTCCCCGCTCTCTGCGAATAACGGTTTTCTGGGTTGCAGGCATTTTTCCAAAGCAAACGAATACCTGATCTCACAAGGCCTTGATCCAATTGACTGGAAATTATAGTATATGAAATTAGTTAAAGAAGTAGCTGGAAGGATCTTTGCACTATGGACCCTAATCTGGTTCATTGTCACTATGTTTGTATTTCTGATCCCCTATTTTATCATCTCCCGGTCACCCGAGCCCCTTAGAACACACCGTTTTGTGCGGGTCTCAAGAGCCTGGATGCTGTTTTTCCTGACCGGAATAGGGTGTCCTTTAACCGTATATGGTAAAAAGCACTTTCGTAAAGGAGAAAATTATATCGTACTGTTCAACCATAATTCCTTCATGGACGTGCCCATTTCTTCACCGCATGTGCCCGGAGGTAATAAAACAATCGCGAAGACAGAAATCGCTAAAGTACCCGTATTTGGCCTGCTCTATAAAATGGGTAGTGTATTGGTAGATAGAAAAAGCGAAACCAGTCGCAGGGAGAGTATCATAAAAATGAAAGAAGTACTTGCTATGGGTCTTCACATGAGCATTTACCCGGAAGGTACCCGCAATAAGACCGATCAACCTCTGAAGCCATTTCACAATGGAGCATTCAGACTTTCCGTAGACACCGGTAAATCAATAATGCCAGCACTTATTTTCCATACCCGAAAAGTACTTCCTGCTGGTAAAAGCTTCTATCTGATACCACACCGCCTGGAAATGCATTTTCTCCCCCCCGTAGCACCTGTAAGTAACGATACAGCTGAAAGCCTGAAAGAAAGAGTCTGGAATATTATGAATGACTATTATACTAAAGATTCTCGTTGAAGGAACGTCTTCTGTTGATCTTCAAATCGCGCAATAAGGCGGATTTTGGGTTGATGGATATACTAAAGGTTTTATAAGGCCCTATCGGAGTTACATTTATTGACATCTGCCAGCAATGCATTTCACGACTTAAAAACATAGTAAGGCTTTGTATGCCACTACCTCGAAAATCATAATAGGTATTCATTCCCGTTTTCCATTTAGGAGTCAGGTTGAAGTCGCCGTTAAGAGAAAGGTTGGAACTTATTACGGTTTCAAAACCTCTATAATCTGGTGTATTTTGTCTGGAAAAGTTCAGGGAGTAGGATACATTTAGCGACCAAGGGATATTGAAATCAGTAAATTCCGCTGGATTGTTACGAATATAATCGAGTTCATTCTGTTGCTGATCCATGGTCACCGGCATGTCATCCTCTTCCTGCAATTCACTGGCAGACTTTTTACTTTCATCTTTCTTTTTACTCTGGAAAGAAGTAGATATGCCTATGTTTCCGCTTGTTATTCTTCCAGGGCTGAATTTGCCGCCTGACCAGGCATATTGCTTAGTAGAGAAGCCCCGAGAATCCACTTTATAGGGGTCGAGTAAGGCAGTCGCAGTAATATTAACCTTGTCAAACAAAGTACTCCTTGCATAAAGATTCAAAGTAGAAAGTTTAAAGGAATCTGCAAGAAGATTGTAGCTTCCGTTAATTCCAAAACCGTCAAGTAATTTAATCTTTCTGTCACTTTCCGCCGCTGTATCAGATTTAGCACGTGCTTTCATCTCCAGGTTGTTATCAAGCCCGAAACTGACACCCCCGAAAACACCTCTTCCAAAAGCGCCACCTATACTGTTTTGATATCTTGAAAAACTGCCGCGTCTGCCCAGCGAATCCTCTTCCAACTGCACGTCATAATAGTCTTGTGACGAGAAATCTGGCTTGTAATTAAGACTGGCAGTCGGTCGAATAACGTGCCTGATAGCCTTAACTGAACTCTTCTTACCAAAATTATAGATCCCGAAAATAGCAGTGCTTACTGAAAGACTAAACGACATATCCCGGGCAGTATAAAATCCTTTATTTACAGCTGTATCTAGCTTTTTACTTCCTTTGTTCCAACTAAGTTCAGTACTCTTCGAATACCAGCGTTCCTGGTAAGAAACACCCGGCGCTATTTGAAGAGGCCCCAGCTGTGGCAGTGCGAGTGTAATGGGAATATTATGAGTAGCGCCCCATTCAAATGTATCTACTATCTGTCGCACGCTGGCTAAGGAATCGAAGAAAGAAGACTGCCCTATGACGGTAGAAGTAAGCCCTACGCCAAGCTTCTCATACCATTTAGGCTCACCGACGAGTTCTTTTGGCTGCAGCGGGTAAAAATTGCTGACATTAAAGGTAACACTTGGAAGATTCAGGCTAACAAGCCTGGTGTTATTATTCTGGTTATGGTTAGCGCCTACAGATATATTGTACTTATTATCCCAGTTTTTGGTATACGTAATAGAAGAGCTCAACTGATTTTCAAAATTAATGATAGGGTTATTGGCCACATACCTATTAAATTGAGTTGAGCCTGCCCTTACATTGGCAGAAAATGAAGTACCTGGCCTGGCCTTGCCATCAACGGTATGTGCCCAACTAATGTTAAATGTTCTTGCTGTTTCGAACTCCTTGAGACCTGCATTACTAAGAGTTCGGGTATTCTGAAAAGCAAGGGCTAATTGCCCGGCATACCTGTAGCGCTTTCGGTAGGTAGGCAATAGATTTAATGCGTAACCACCATAAGAATAAATGTCTGTGGTAAACGTTACATCCAAATTATCACTCAGTACTTTATAATATCCAAGACCTTCCAGACCAATACCAAACTGCTCATTGGTTGCGAACTGAGGCGGAAGCAGACCAGAGTGACGCCCCTGACTCATTGGAAAAAAACCAAAGGGTAGATAAACAGGTATCGGCACCCCTTCAAATTCCGGATGTACCGGTCCGGTGATAGCAAACTTCTTGTTTACCAACTTCATCTTATTCGTCTGAAAAGAGAAGTGAGGGGTATCGAGATTACAGGTAGTAAATCGTCCACGCTTTGCATAGAAATCAGTTTCAGAGATCTTTTTGATCTTCTCCCCATATACGAAGATCTCACCCTGATTCGTATAAGTGCTACTGGTAATTCCTTTCTTGGTCTCTATATTATAGACTACTGAATCCATTTGCATTTTAGTGTCCTTCTGCACAAAAACAGGTTGCCCAGTCATTTTGCCTGCCGTGTCCAAACCATAAGTGGCTATAACAAGTTTTCTTTGCTGGTCTAATTCTATCTTGTAAGCCTTGATATCGACATCCGTATATACGGTGGAAGCTTCATTATAAAGTATTATCCTTTTAGTAGGAACATCTAGTACCATGGAATCCAGGGCAGCATAAGTAACAGGAGCATCTAGCGAATCTTTAGAAACTTTTATATCCAATGTGTCGGTAGCCTGCTTACCAAGGGTGTCGCCCCTAATACCAGGCACTGTATCGTTCAACAAAGAAAGGGAGTCGGATAGAGTTCCAGTTGAATCCCTGCCAGGCGCAATAAAAGAGGAAGGAGTAGCAGGAACAGTATCTTTTTTTACCGTAGCAGAAGGATTAGTTCCCTCCTTTTTACGTTGTGTAGAATTGAAAACGGAACGGCACGAGTAATTGTTAAAACTAAGGAAGGTTATCACTACAAGCGTGACAAACACCTCCGGAATATTTGTTTTTAAGCTAACTTTACGTTCTTTATACATAGTATTCGTTAACCGCGGACAAAGATTTATTAGATATAAAATAACAGAATATAAATCTTCGTTTGCGATAAAGACTGGAATTCCGGTATCAGATTTTAAAGTTCCGATTAATCTGGGCAAAAATAGCAATTCGATCCTTAAGAAGATGTGAAGATTATTGCCCTGTTAAACATTTTTTAGTTATGTTGAAGAAACTTGTCGTTGTCTTATCTCTATCGGTCGCATTATTTTCTTTTAATTCCGTAGTTCCATCTTCTAATTTTAATCAAGCCAGGTTGCTCAGAACCCTGGTAATAGATCCCGGTCATGGAGGCATTGATCCAGGAGCGATAGGAACAAGCTCAACAGAAGCCGAAATCGCCCTCAATGTTAGTATGAAACTGGGAAAGATAATCCAGGAGGAATTTCCGGATCTTAAGATTGTTTACACCCGAACATCTAATGTTCTTCCCGGAAACCTAAACAATAGGAAAGAAGCACTCCGTTATCGTGCCGACCTTGCCAATAGATCGAAAGGTGATCTTTTTATTAGCATTCACTGCAACGCGGCTGGTAAAAGACCCGGCGGCTGGTACGAAAAAAGGGTAAAAGGCTATACAGTTAAAACAGTATCTGTCGGGAAAGGTAAAAAAAGAAGAAAGGTTAAAAAGAATGTTCCCCTATACGAGAACGTATATGTCGAAAATAAGGCTAGAGGAACTGAAACTTATGTGTGGGCAGCAGATAGAAGTGGACTGAAAGGTGAAAATATAAATGCAGATGAAGGTGGTGAAAATGTAGAAGACTCCGCCAACATCCTTGATTTCGACTCCCCGGAAGCAAGAATACGGCAGCAGCTTTATACTAAGCTATATTTTAGCAATAGTTACCGTCTTGCCCAATTTGTAGAAGATGAGTTTACCCAAGCCGGCAGGGCCAGCAGAGGAGTAAAACAGCGTAACAATACAGGTATTTGGGTGCTGCAGGCAACGGGCATGCCGAGTGTACTTGTTGAACTAGGATATATTACGAACACGGAAGAGGAACGATATTTGAATAGCTCGGAAGGGCAGGGCGAAATGGTCGACAACTTGCTAAACGCTTTTAAGAGATATAAAAAAGGGATGGAAACATCTCCCAAAGCTAAGTAAGAAGCGGAATCCTTACATTTGCCAGATAGATAAAAATTACCTGAATGAAAATTTCTAATGAAACAAAGGTTGGGATTCTTACAGCAATTTCTATCACTTTATTGATCCTCGGCTTCAATTACCTCAAGGGTAAAGATCTTATCGACTCCAGTAAGAAGCTGCATACCGTTTTTAAAAAAGTGGACGGCCTGGGCAATTCCAACGCGGTAGTTATCAATGGGCTTCAGGTAGGTACCGTTTACAAGCTGCAGGAAAAGAACAAAAACCTTGATAGTGTAATCGTTACGATAAACATGGATAAAGACATTAATATCCCTACCAACTCCGTGGCGACCATTAATAAAGATTTACTCGGCACCGCAGTACTTACCATCACCCTAGGTAATTCCGGAATATTGGCAAAAGACGATGATACTCTAGGAACACAGATAACTGCAGGAATGCTGGACGATGTAAAAGCCAGCCTGAATCCTGCAATTAATAGCGTAACAGGTACCCTTAACTCCATGGACTCCTTAATACAGATAATAGGTACCTACTTTGACCCCTCCACCAAAGACAACTTTCAAAAAATTATCGTTAACCTCAATACTTCATCCCTTGCACTGACGCGTTTACTGGACGAGCAAAGCAGCTCCCTTGCTAAAACACTAAAAAATACAGAGTCGGTAACAAGCAATCTGGCTAGCAACAATAACCATATTACGAAATCCTTGGAAAACCTGGAGACAACCACCGGCAAACTAGCCAATGCTAAAATAGAAGAAACGGTAGCCAGTCTTCAATCAACCGCCAGTTCTTTAAGTGATATTGTCCGGAAAGTGAACAGCAATGACGGCACGCTCGGTTCTTTGCTGAATGACAAAACCTTGTACAGGAACCTTACAAGTACAACATACAAGATAAATATTTTGCTTGATGACCTCAGGAGCCATCCCAAGAGATATGTGAATATTTCAGTTTTTGGTAAGAAAAATACTTCAGCCCCCTTAACAGCCCCACTTATAGACGATTCCACCAGCAAATCCTTGCGAAAATGATAAGATGCCCAGGTAAAAATATAGAGTTGCATCTGTACAAAATATTCAGATGCTTCCTCTTTATTGTATTTATAACCATGTGCTCTGGAGCAGCAAGGGCGCAACTACGCCCTACTATGGGGGTAACGACACCTGCAACAGATACTACCCCAAGAATGGTAAATATAGAGAAAGCGGACAGGCTACGCTATAAAAAGGTAGATTCAACCAATGAACTGCAGATAGCCGCCGGCGATGTTTACTTCAGAGATGGCAAAACAAAGGTGTATTGCGACAGTGCGGTCTACAATAAAAACTTAAAAATCGTAGAGGCTTTCGGTAATGTGCACATTATTGACTCCGATACTATTCACACATACTCCAAGTACCTGATCTACCATAGTGATACAAAAATGGCAAACCTGGAAAAGCAGGTAAAGCTTACCGACGGAAAAACAATTCTGACAACTCAAAACCTCGACTATAACACGAATCTGAAGATTGGTACCTACCGTAACGGGGGGAAGATCGTTAGTGGCAAGACTGTAATCACCAGCCAGGAAGCTGTTTATTATTCTGAATTAAAAGATGTTTATTTTAAAAGAGATGTAAAACTAAAAGACCCTGGTTACGATCTGATGACTGATTCGCTACTCTATAACACCGAATCGCAGCTTGCAACATTTATCACCGAGACCTATATTAAAGACAGCTCGGGGACAGAAATCGTGACCGATAACGGCTTTTATGACCTTAAAAATAAAAAAAGTGAGCTTACCGGAAGATCAACGGTAAAAGATAAGTCCCTTACGGTAACGGGTGATGAACTTGCAATGGACGACGAAAGCGGTATGTTTGAAGCGAAAGGAAATGCAATAATGATAGACACAGCGCAGGGCCTTACGCTGTTGGCGAACAATATCAAGGCAAACAGACAGAACAATACATTTCTGGCTACCCAACATCCATTGATGATCCTGGAGCAAAACAATGACTCTGTTTACGTAACAGCGGATACACTTTTTTCAGGCCTGCTAAAAGATGATTCCGTTAAATCTGTAATGACGGATATTACTCCAACGGACACTACATTGAAGAAAGAATTGGACAGTATGCCACCGTCTTTATCGCTTACAAAAATTGATACTTTTTTAGCGCTTGAAGTCGACCCAGATAAGCCAAAAGATACCGCTAACACAACAGCGGAAGACTCCACAAATCAGAACCGTTTTTTTAAAGGATTTCATAACGTGCGCATCTTTTCCGATTCCTTGCAGGCCGTAAGCGATAGCCTTTTCTATTCGGGGAGAGATTCTGTATTCCGCTTGTACAAAGACCCGATTCTTTGGGCTAACAAAAGCCAGGTCACCGGTGATACTATCTATCTTTTTACTAGGAACAAAAAGCCTGATCGGCTGCGGGTATTTGAGAATGCAATGATGATCAATCTGGCAAAAGGTGCTCTTTATAACCAGTTGAAAGGAACTACTATTGATGCCTATTTCAAGGGGGGAGATATCGATTTTGTGGAGTCCGTTGGGTCTCCCGCAGAAAGCATCTATTACGTGCAGGACGAGGACAGTGCTTTTGTTGGAATGAACACTGCGACTGCCAGAAACATTAACATGTATTTTCTTGCAAAGGAACTCAACCGGGTAGTATATAAAAAAGAGGTTGCAGGAACCACCTACCCTATTTTGCAGGTGCCTGAAGAGAAAAAGATACTAAGGAACTTCAAATGGCAGGACAATCGCAGACCTAAAACAAAGTTCGAACTCTTCGAAGATTTACCAGAACCAGAATCCCCTGCTCCGATACGTGAACAGTTAGAAGAACAGATCACAATCAAGGAAAAGAAAGTATTACCCTAAAATATTCATATGGCGGGGATAAAAACTGCAATCAAACGGGTCATTATCAGCCCCCTGAGGGAATTCATTCTTGACAGCAGGGCCACTGGCATCACTCTTCTTTTTTGCACGTTTTTATCCCTGGTAGTATCCAATGTTTCTACTAGCACTAGTGTCGCTTATGTTTCTTTCTGGAATACATCCATTTATTTTCCCATTCTACTGCATTTACCACACACCCTCCTGCATTGGATAAATGATTTACTAATGGCTGCGTTCTTCTTCCTTGTAGGAATGGAGATCAAACGCGAACTTCTTAAAGGAGAGCTTTCCTCTTTTCGTAAAGCTATACTTCCCATAGCTGCCGCAATAGGCGGAATGCTTGCGCCCGCATGCATTTACGCACTTTTTAACAAAGACACTCAATACATTTCGGGCTGGGGCATACCGATGGCGACAGATATTGCTTTTTCATTAGGAGTAGTATCTCTTTTAGGGCGTCGTGTGCCGATATCACTCAAGATCTTTCTAATAGCTCTTGCCATCATAGATGATCTCGGTGCTATACTTGTTATTGCACTATTTTACGGAGAAACAGTTAATTGGCTCTACCTTGCTCTTTCCGGTTTGTTGATGACAGGGGGGCTTTTACTAACCTACTATAAAAAAATGAAAGGATGGCTACTTATGCTCACAGGCCTTCTTTTATGGTACTTCATTTTCAACTCCGGCATTCACGCTACTATTGCAGGCGTACTGCTTGCTTCCTTGGTACCTCTGAATAAACTGGAGCAGTACGAGCATCGCTTTCACGACCCTGTTAATTTTATAATATTGCCTTTGTTTGTACTCGCTAACACGGCCCTGGTAATACCGGGCAACTTTGGAGAAGCCATTAATACTTCTCTTAGTTGGGGAATAATACTGGGGCTTGTTGTAGGCAAACCCCTTGGCATTGTGCTGTTTTCCTGGGTAGTTGTAAAGCTAAAATGGGGTCAACGGCCAGCTGGCAGTAATTGGACGCAGATGCTTGGTATCGGTCTGCTCGCCGGAATCGGCTTTACCATGTCGATTTTCATCACAATGCTTGCATTTAACGATATCATTTACCAGGATATCTCTAAGATTGCCACTATGATCGCCTCATTCATGGCTGTATTACTGAGTATATTTGTGCTCTATCTTGCAAGCTCAAAAAGATCCGGAACTTATTCAACAAAACGACAAAGATGAAGAAGATTCTAGCAGGTACACTATTATTGATTGCAGTTTCAAGCCAGAAAGCACAAGCTCAGGACTACAAGTTCGGCCTTGGTTTGCGTTTAAGTACCGATGCTCCCTCTATCAGTAATTCAATTACGGCAAGGTATTTCCTGAACCAGGAGGAAGCACTGGAGGGAATGCTTTCCTTTGGCAGCAGGTTTGGAGTGGGGCTGCTCTATGAAAAATACAAACCTCTTGGAGCGTCCGGATTTAAATGGTTTTATGGGGCGGGTGCTTATGTAGGCTTTCAGGGCGGCGATACTTATCTCGGGCCGGCTGGTATCATTGGGCTGGATTACAAATTTACCGAAGCGCCTGTTAATATTTCCCTTGATTGGAAACCGGAACTGGATATTATCCCGAAAGTAAACCTCATTCCGGATGCTTTTGGTCTTTCTGCACGTTATACCTTTTAATGGAAAAAAAGATAGCCTACCACAATAGATGTAATGATGCCTACAAGATCGGCAAGCAGCATCAAGGGAATGGCATAGCGCGTATTTTTAACCGAAACAGCGCCAAAATATACTGCAACCACATAGAAAGTGGTTTCGCTGGTGCCCTGGAAAATACTTGAAAGTCTACCAGTGAAAGAGTCGGCGCCATCCCTTAGCATCGTATCCATCATCATTCCCCGGGCGCCGCTGCCGCTAAGTGGCTTCATCAGTGCTGTTGGCAGCGCAGGTACAAAGTCGGTATTAAGGCCCAGCGCACCGAAGAAGGTGGTGAGCGAGCGGATGATATATTCAAAGACACCCGAGTTGCGAAGTACGCTAATAGCAACCAGCATTGCTATAAGATAGGGAATGATGCGGATCGCTACTTCAAAGCCACCCTTAGCACCTTCTACGAATGCCTCGAAGACGTTTACTTTTTTTCTTAAAGCACCCAATAGAAACACCAGGAAGAAGAGTAGTATCAAACCATTACTCAGCAAATTGGAAAACTGCTGCAGATCCTGTTGTGTAAGTGATGTAAGATACCAAACGAGTACACCTACAGCTAATGACATACCCCCTATCCATGCCAGTAACACCGGATGGAGCAAGTTAATGCGTTGCTTAACGGAAACGGCTACCATAGCGGCAATAGTAGCTACAAACGTTACGATCATACAGGGAACGAAGATATCAGTGGGGTTTGCAGCCGGTACTTTCAAGGAGGCACGGGTAGCAATGATTGTTATAGGAATAATGGTGAGGCCGCTGGCATGCAGTGCCAGAAACATGATTTGGGCGTTACTTGCGCGCTCCCTTTCCGGATTGAGCTCCTGCAGACTTTCCATGGCTTTCAACCCGAAAGGCATAGCTGCGTTGTCAAGACCCAAAAGGTTCGCAGAAAAATTCATCATCATATGCCCTACGGCAGGATGATTCCTCGGAACGTCGGGGAAAAGGCGGGAAAAGAACGGAGCTACAATACGTGAGAGAAAGTTAATCGCTCCTGCCCGCTCTCCTATTTTCATAAATCCCAAAAACAAAGACATCACACCAACAAGCTTTAAAGAGATATCAAACCCGTCATTTGCGCTTTTAAAAATTCCATCCACAAGAATCTTAAAGATCTCCTGATCTCCCAGAAAAGCCCATTTTATAAATGCGATCACAAATGCAATGAGGAAAAAAGCCATCCAGATATAACTCAATACCATATGAAATCGATTTATTTCGTCTGCCCCCAGCCTGGCAACCTGATAAAGAAAGGTGTTTTGTAAATATAAGACGAGCAGAGATATCTTGTTGCCGGCGTAGAAGTTTAGGGCATAAAAAAAGGGGGAAAGTAGAAACAACCCCCCGATGGTTATTAACCATTAAACCTTATCCTATGAAAGATCTAAGATAGTAATTATGGTTGAAAAACAAAAAAGCAATATAAAATTGCTTTACTTGTTTACAACTATACTACCTGTAATGCTATTTTAAATAATTGGTAAGTTCTGTACTAAGCGGAGTAACTTTACTAGGAAACACCTTTACAAGTTTTCCCTTTTCGTCAACAAGAAACTTGGTAAAGTTCCATTTTATCACTGGTGTTTCTGTGCCCATTTCCACAGCCGACTTAGTTAGATATTTGAAAAGTGGATGTGCATCATCGCCGCTCACTGAAACCTTTTCCGCCATGGGAAAGGTTACACCATAATTACGTTTGCAAAACGCCCCTATTTCGGCATTAGTACCTGGCTCCTGCCCTCCGAAATTGTTTGCAGGAAAACCAACAATCACCAGTTTGTCCTTGTAAGTTTCGTACAGCTTCTCCAATTCCTCGTACTGCTTTGTATACCCACACTTCGAAGCCGTATTCACTATCAGTATCTTTTTACCCTTGTAAGCCGAAAAATCAATTGTTTTACCTTCCAGGCCCGGTACTTTGTAATCATAAATAGAGGGCCCTGCAATCATGGTAAAAAAGAGTGTAGCTATTAATAATGTTTTCATGTACATAAAGATAATACACTTTGCATTCCGGAAAATCTTTCTTTCCTAATTCATTCTCATCAGTACTGAATGGTAGCTGTTTTGTCTTTCGAAATCGTTTTTATCTCCGAATACACATATTCGCCATCGCGGTTTACTATTTTAAGACGATAATAAACAGTAGCATTTGCGCGTGGCGTTCTTTCGTCTGTATATTTATATGTCTTGGTTACTTTACTGTCTTCTCCGGTTACTATAACCGCAATCTCAGTAAATGTTTTGCCATCCGTGCTGCGCTGCAATATAAAAAGATTGGCATTTACTTCTTTTGTGGTGATCCACTCAATGTTGGTGGTTTTGCTTGACTGCTTCGCATTGAAAGAAGCGAGACTTACAGGAGATTCACCGTTAGTGAGCAGGCCGCCGTTATTAGCCAGGGCTGAAAAAGAAAAAAGAGTGGTAGTCATTAAAACCGCTGCAAGAAAAGTGTTTCTTAAAATCTGGTATTGGTTAGTTGTTTTCATAATTTCTGTGTTTCCTCTTAGATTACCAGTTTAAGGCCAAACCATAAAGTATTGAAATTCAATGTATTAAAAGTTCCCAATTACTTTTTCTGTTTCATTTTGGGAAACTCCGTATTATTTCTGGAAAATCGAGGGAATACACGCGGCTTTTGATTATCCCGGATACGTATATTTACGATAAAGAAAGAAAATGACCTTGCGCTACAGCATATCCCCAGCAATTTTCTTACTGGCTGTTCTAAATCCGGCCTTCGCGCAGCAGGATGCACCGTTGGAAATAGATGCTTTTAAATACACTACCACCAAAAGCTTATTAGGAAAAAAAGCTGCTGTCGTTTCCGCCCACCCCCTCGCTAGCAAAATAGGCAGGATGATATTGAAAAAGGGAGGAAATGCTATCGACGCAGCAATCGCCACCCAATTAGTACTCGCTGTAGTGTATCCAGGCGCGGGTAATATTGGCGGCGGGGGATTTATGGTAGCACGCCTCAGCAGCGGTAAAAATATAACTATTGACTTCCGGGAGCAGGCACCTTCTGCTGCTCGACGAGACATGTACCTTGATTCTAATGGCAACGGTAAAATGGATCTCAGCCAGAATGGCCACCTTGCAGTAGGCGTACCGGGCACCGTCGCTGGCATTTTTGCAGAACTTAAATATGCGGAATTACCCCTCAAAATATTAATACAGCCAGCTATCGACCTGGCAGAGCACGGTTTTGCCCTTTCGGCCTCGGACGCTGATAATCTTAACGCGGCCAGGAGAGACTTTTTAAAACACAGCACAAGGCCCCCCGCATTTGTAATTGATAAGGAATGGAAAGCAGGTGATACACTGATACAAAAAGATCTTGCAGCCACGTTGAAGCGAATAAGAGACAAAGGAAGAAAGGGCTTTTATGAAGGCGAAACAGCACGGCTGATAGTGGAAGAGATGCAACGGGGAAAAGGCATTATATCGTATGAAGACCTGAAGAATTACAGGGCTAGGGAAAGAACTCCCATGCTGTTTACTTATAAAGGATACGAGATAATCACAATGCCCCTCCCATCGAGCGGTGGTGTGCTATTGCCCATGATGATGAAAATGGTGGAAGATCGCCCGTTGAAGCAATATGGGTTTCACTCGGTGAAAGCTATTCACCTTATGACAGAAGTAGAACGACTGGCCTATGCAGACCGTGCAAAACATCTTGGTGACCCTGATTTTTATAAAGTGCCCGTTAAAATGCTTATAAGCGATGCTTATATAAAAGAACGGATGAAATGCTACGACTCTTCAAAAGCCGGCAATAGCGAAACGCTGGGTTCCGGCGTAGCAAGTACAGAAAGCGAGGAAACAACTCATATTAGCATTTATGATGAAAAAGGAAATGCCGTATCTCTTACTACCACATTGAATGGCCAGTATGGCAGCAGAACAATCGTGGGGAAAGCCGGGTTTCTGCTTAATAACGAAATGGATGACTTTAGTGTTAAACCTGGCATCCCTAATATGTATGGAGCTATAGGTGGAGAAGCAAACGCCATCTTGCCCGGCAAGCGAATGCTGAGTTCCATGACTCCCGTAATCGTGCTTAGAAACGGTAAGCCTTACATAGTTGCAGGCACGCCGGGGGGAACTACGATCATTACTTCCCTGTTTCAAACGCTGGTGAACATGCTGGAATTCGACTTCAACTCCTACGATGCAGTAAATAAGCCGAAATTCCATCATCAGTGGTTGCCTGATGAACTAATGGTTGAAAGCAGTTTTCCAGATCATCTTCAAGAAAAACTGTCAGCCCTGGGCCATAAAGTGATCGTAAGAGGCAGCATCGGTAGAATGGAAGTCATAAAAATCTTCAACGATAACACGCTGGAAGCGGCAGCTGATACCCGGGGAGAGGATTCTGCGGAGGGCTACTGATAATCCTTGCTACAACGCGATCTCCAGTACTTCACACCGGGCCTGAGAGGTAAGTTCTACGATAGAGAAGCCTTCTATACCCATCAAAGGCTTAATTTCTTTTAAAGGAGTTTTTGTTATAAGGATCATAGCTTCCGCGGTCAAAACAACCATTTCATCCAAAGATGGCTCTACCAGATGTTCTACCTTGCATTCTACATTTTCGGCTGCGGCCACATCTCTCACAAGAAGCATCTGGCTTTTCAAAAGCCTTACATCCGCTTTAATAGCGTCGTCTTCATCCTGCAGATCATTTGCCGCGTCGATATCACTGGGGAAAGCATATTCCTCGGTCTGTTCGCTGGCTGCCGTCAAAAATAGAACTTGAAGTGCGGCACTGTGTTCTTTTGCCCATTCGATAGCGGCATTTAGTGCGGGATGAGGAAGCTGTAATCCATTTATTAATAAAAGAGCTTTTTTCATCCAGTAAATTTCAACTCTTTCTTCTGGAATTACATCACTTTACGTAAAAATAATACCCTTAAGCCGCAGGTAAACAGAAGCTCTTGCGCCAGTATCGTTCGTTGATACCTGTACAGGGTCTTCCCAAAACCCTTATCTTTGCGCCTCGCAAAAAATTAAACTATGGGTTTACAAGCAGGTATCGTTGGATTACCAAATGTAGGAAAGTCAACGCTTTTTAATGCGGTAAGTAATAGCGCCAAAGCTCAGGCCAGCAATTACAGATTCTGCACTATCGAACCGAACGTAGGGCTCGTTAACGTGCCGGATGTACGGATCGATAAACTGGCCGAGCTTGTAAAACCAGAGCGCACGGTGCCTACCCAGATCGAGATTGTAGACATTGCAGGCCTTGTAAAAGGCGCCAGTAAGGGAGAGGGTCTTGGCAATAAATTCCTCGCAAATATAAGGGAGGTGGATGCTATTGTTCATGTAATACGCTGTTTCGAGGACGAGAACGTGTTAAGAGACGAAGGACCCATCAACTCTATAGGCGACAAAGAAATAATAGATATCGAACTTCAACTGAAAGATCTTGAAAGCGTGGAGAAGAAATACTCCCGCACGGAAAAGCTGGCCAAGACGGATCCCAAGGCAAAGGTTGAATTCGAGATTCTTAAACGTTGCAAAGAGCACCTGGAACAGGGCAAAAGTATACGGTCGCTGACGCTGGATAAAGATGAAAAAGCAGCTATTGCCGATCTCTTCCTGCTTACCGAAAAACCCGTTCTTTACGTTGCTAATGTAGATGAACCAAGCATGCATACCGGCAACCGCTTCTCCGAAGCGCTGAAAGCGGCAGTGGCTAATGAAAACGCCCAGGTGATCGTGATGAACAATAGTATCGAAGCACAGATCTCGGAGCTGGAAAATGTAGATGACAAGCAACTCTTCATGGAAGAATACCAGATGACGGAGCCGGCACTTGACAAAATGATCCATTCCGTTTATAAACTTCTGCAGTTGCAAACCTATTTTACCGCGGGTGTACAGGAAGTGCGGGCATGGACCATCCAAGAAGGCTGGAAGGCTCCTCAGGCGGCTGGAGTAATTCACACAGACTTTGAAAAGGGCTTTATAAAGGCAGAGGTAATTTCTTACAATGATTATGTGCAATACGGCTCCGAAGCTGCTTGCAGAGACAATGGCAGATTAAGAATAGAAGGAAAGGAATATTTAGTGAAAGATGGCGATGTAATGCACTTCAGGTTCAATGTTTAACTAAACTAAACAACCAGGTGTACAGAATAGATACGGGCGTATCGGAAGAAATATTTTCCTGTACGCCCGTATCTGTTTAAAAGAAACTAAAGATTGTATCCTATCGAAGCATACCATTGCGCCCCTACAGTCGGGTTACCCCATGATTGTACATACCTGTTCCTGGTTACATTCGCTCCACCGATTTTAAGCGTAATCTTCGGCTTTGGAAACAACTTGCTCACCTGTACATCCAACGCACCATAGGCAGGGATTTCACCAAGATTGAGTGCTCTTACAACCGGTCCTACAAAAGACGAAGACCATATGAACTCATCCTGCCATCTCCAGGTGGCATTGAAACTTATATTTGTGCGGGCAATATTGCGGTTGCCGATATAAACATTGGTACGCAACCTGGGCGTATTATACATCGCCTGAAAATTGCCCAGCTCGTCTGCATTGCGTAATTCATTATAGGAAACATTACCTCCGGCAACAAATTGTGCGGGCAGATTATAATCAACACCCACCGCCCAGCCCCAGGATTCTATATCCTGCGTATAACTTACCGGAACAGAAAATACATCCTGTGTGCTGGCACTTGTCGGCTTCACCAGCACCTGGCTGCCATTGAAGTTTTTAAAGGTATTTGTGTAAACATAAGCGTCGATCATCAGCTTATTGCCTATTAGCGATTTATAACCAATTTCATAGGCAATCACCTTCTCGGGTTTAAATTCATTGAAGCTGTATTGCTGCGGACTTCCAGCCTGTACAGACTCCAAAGTGTAAACCGGGCCCGTTTCAAGGCCGTATCGCTGACGCAGCAGCGGAAGGCCGCCAATTAACCGCGCCTGTGGAGTCCTTAGGTCAATGTACTGATCTTGCGTAGTGGGAATGCGAAACCCTGTTTGGTAAGATACCCTGATATTATGTGTTTTAAAAAAGCTATACACCGCAGAAAGGCGCGGACTGAACTGCCCTTCGAAGTTCTTATTTTTATCATACCTCAACGACCCTGTAAGCTTCAGATTGTCATTGAACAATTGTTTAGCTGCCTGTACGTAACCGCCATACTCTTCCACATTGAACTCCTCGCCTTTGTCATCCTTGGCAAAAATCGTTCCTTCGGAATTGAGATCATACAACCTGTAATTACCGCCAACGATAAGCTCTATGAAAGAAAACTCATTCTTGAAGTTATACATGAACTCTGCCTGATACAGATTCGTTTTATCTGCAAACCGCGCGCCTACGCCATTCGCATCTCCGGGAATTGGTTTCTTCTTGATTCCGTCGGCAGCCGCGTCGAATTCAGCCGTTCCGGGAAGCAGTCTTCCGTTGTCGGCGGTGGTTCTGGCAGCATTGTGATATGCAACAGATCCTCCTTGTGCAGCATCTGTTGCCGCCTGAAACGCTTGTGCAGCAGACTGGCCACCCTGTAATGACTGCTGAAATACAGTACCAAACGTTGTAAGTGCCCCTCCTGCATAAGTGCCGAAATACTGCTGAAACCATTGAGTACTCGGCTTCCATGCCTCATTGATACCCAATCCCAGCGTACCGATCGCATAGGAGTCGCGAGCACGCTCCTGCGTAGTATATCCCCTGATGTAAAAATTGTCGCTTCTCAACTCCACTTTGTATTGGCCCATCCTGAAATTTTTAATGGAATACCGGTCAGCTCCCGTATATACAGTTGTTCCAGTGCCATAGCTTCCTTGGGCAAGCGCCTCGAGGTTGCCCGCGAACTTATAATGGAGTGCGAGATTTGCTTTAAGGTTCTTTGTATCGTAATCGGCTAGATTACGTTCATCATATCCCGTGCGAGAAACAAAGGCATTACCAGAAGCAGGCATAATAGCGTTATAAATCTGAAGCGGAGTGATAGCGCCTCCGGTAGCATCGGATATCTGGCGGATGCCGTCACCTAAGGGGTTGCCCGCGTTCAATGCAGCAGGCTGCAATGAAGACTTCATATTCACGTTTGTTTCATCGCCATAGGTGTTCACCCCATTGTAGGCGGCATTTCCGGTTCTATTTCCCGTCTTAAGGTCAGTACCATTTAGTAAACTTTGGTCACGCTGGTCGTAAGCCTGCCAGTCATCTGCCTTTATGTAACCCAGGTTGATCTTGAACGCAAACTTGTTGTTGAATGCTTTTGCATAACGCAGCGTCACATCATAATAGCCGGTAGAAGCCTTCGTGCGGCCTGGTTCGTCTAAAATTCCACTCTTGATATTCGCACTTAACCCCTGATATTGAAAGGGGCTTTTACTGTTGAGCAGCACGATTCCATTAAGTGCGTTAGGCCCATACAAGGCGGATGCAGCTCCGGGAATTAACTCGACATTGTCCATATCGAGCTCTGTTATGCCCACTATATTACCTATGGAAAAGTTAAGCCCGGGCGCCTGATTATCCATACCGTCGATCAGTTGAAGCATTCTTGTATTTCCATTGCTATTGAAGCCTCTTGTATTGACTGACTTGAAAGTAAGGCTTTGCGTACTCAGTTCTACTCCTTTCATATTGGCGAGGGCATCATAAAACGAAGGAGCGGGCGAAGCTCTTATTGATCGGGCATCGAGTTTCTCGATAGATACCGGGGAACGCAAAATGCTTTCGGGCACCCTGCTGGCGGATACAACCACCTCGGCACCAAGCGTGGAAGCAGGCTCCAGGCTTACCTGCAGGGCTGTTCCACTCGTACTTACTGCAACGTCCTGCGCGTTAAAGCCAATAGACGAAACTACGAGCGTAACGGGCAATTGCTGGCCTGCAGTAAGTTTAAAGTTACCCTTGTCGTCAGTAAACGTGCCCGCTCTGCTTCCTTTAACTGTTATCGATACTGCGGGAACAACATCTCCGGTTTGGCTGTTTTTTATATTCCCGGTTATAACAACGTTTTGGGCAAATATGGATACTGAAAGAACAGAAGCAGCTAGTAGAAAGAATGAATGTAGTATTAAGGTTTTCATACACAAGTTTTCGTTAGTCAATCGTTCGTTTAAATCAGAAGCAAAGTAACCATTGTCGGTTTCCTGTAAAAATTTTATTTCCTACTTTTACCGTATTTTAGCAGCATGTCATTATTCAATTTTCCGGGTCAAACGGCTTTTTATAAAGGAAAAGTAAGAGATGTTTATACCATCAAAGATCAATGGCTGGTAATGATAGCCAGTAATCGTATCTCCGCATTCGACGTAATACTTCCAAGAGCCATCCCTTATAAAGGACAAGTATTAAACCAAATAGCTGCATACATGCTTCATGCTACTAAAGATATTTGCCCCAATTGGCTATTGGAAATACCTGCTCCCAATGCTGCAATAGGAACAAGATGCGAACCGTTTCGCGTGGAAATGGTAGTGAGAGGAAATCTTACAGGCCACGCCTGGCGCACTTATGAAGCTGGCAAGCGAATGCTTTGCGGAGTGCAGCTTCCCGCAGGAATGAAGGAGAATGATTTTTTCCCGCAACCTGTCATCACCCCTTCTACGAAGGCGGAAGTAGGTCATGATGAAGACATCTCCAGAGAAGAGATTATTGCCCGAGGCATCGTGCCTGAAAGCGATTATATGAAACTCGAAGAGTACACCTTGGCTCTTTTTACAAGAGGTAAGGAAATCGCTTCAAAGCAGGGCCTTATCCTGGTAGATACTAAATATGAATTTGGTAAAATAGGTAATTCCATTTACTTAATGGATGAGATACATACCCCCGATTCCTCGCGCTATTTTTATGCAGACAGCTATGAAGAAAGGCAGGCGACTGGTAAGAGGCAGCAGCAACTGAGTAAAGAGTTTGTAAGAGAATGGTTGATCGCTAACAATTTCATGGGTAAAGAAGGACAAACAGTTCCGGAGATGAGCGATGCGTGGATCAGCACGATCTCCAATCGTTACATAGAACTCTATGAAAAAGTGATCGGTGAAAAGTTCATACCTCAACAGCTTTCCGATGATGAAACATCCACGAGGATTACTGAAGCTCTGCAAAAACATGTTCCAATGGTATGATGATCAGCAGTTATTTACTTTTTAAGCCGCGCCTCGACTTGTTGAATATCTTAACACCATTCTGTTTCCCCTTACGCAATGCGGCTTGCTGCTCTTCCGGCAGCTGGTAAATAGTACTGCATGCTTCACTGCAGCATCCATTGTGCTTTGCGGCGCATTCTTTACACTGAATAAAGAGCAGGTGACAACCATTGTTTTTACAATTGGTATGTGTATCTGCCGGTTTGCCGCATTGATGACACCGAGAAATCACTTCATCGCTAATGCGCTCTCCCAGCCGGTCGTCAAATACAAAATTCTTACCCTTGAACTTATTATCCAGCCCTTTTTCTTTTACCTGGTTGGCGTAATTGATGATCCCCCCCTCCAGGTGATAAACATTCTTAAAGCCATTATGCAGCATATAAGCACTGGCCTTCTCGCAACGGATACCCCCGGTGCAATACATTATTATGTTCTTGTTCTTATGCTCACGCAGCATGTCGACTACCATCGGCAACTGCTCCCGGAAAGTGTCGCTTGGCACTTCGATAGCTTTCTCGAAATGCCCCACCTCGTATTCATAGTGGTTTCGCATATCCACCACTATGGTATCGGGATCCTGAGCATGGCGATTAAAATCCTCCGCGTTTACATACTTCCCCTTGTTTACCATGCTAAACCCAGCATCAGTGATGCCGTCGGCAACCACTTTTTCGCGCACCTTCACTTTAAGAACCCAGAAAGACCTGCCATCGTCATCTACCGCGATGTTAAGCCGGATATCTCTCAATGGCTCGATCGTATCGAGGTAGGCCTTAAAAGCATTGAAATTGCTTACTGGGATGCTTGCCTGGGCATTAATTCCCTCATGTGCTACGTAGATCCGCCCAAACACCTGTAGCTCGGTAAGGGCCTTGTACAACGCATCCCTGAATTGGGCAGGATCAGAGATAGGGAAATACTGATAAAATGAAACCGTTGTACGTGGTTCGTTTTCCGCGTACAGGCGCTCTTTAAGTTCTTTCTGCGAAATGCGGTTGTGTAGTAAAGCCATACTCCTGCAAAGATAATCCGAATCCTTAAAATGAACGAGCAGCTACGATCCATGCGCCCACTAAACAAAAGCTATCCGGCCTGGTTGCCGAACTCCGCGCCGCGCATGGGTTCATTACCGTGCGGAACCGAAAGTTCTTCTTCTTTCTTCAACCCGATAGCACGCCTTAAAAAACTGCCAGCCAACGCAGCAAGTCCTCCTATCAAAGCACCAATCAGGGCGGTGAGAAGAATCAGCAGGATGATTCTGGGCGACTGAATAATCAGCAGGGATACCTTCTGCGCCAGCAAATGCTCGTTGCGGCTACTGATCCACCATGCGAGCGCTCCCCAAAGCATAAAAAGCGCCAGGAAGCCCGCTAAAAATGCCTTCAGTGGCTTCTGGTGAATGCATACCGTTACGATGAAAGCTGCAGGGCCAATGGCCCACCAGGGCAAATACAGGCAGCTTACAAAGCTTAAAAGCGCTATAAGTAGCAGGGAGATCGTAAATTTCATAGTATATGCTTTATGCTCCTTTATTGAATGTCATGATCCATTTTATCCTTTTATCGGCTGCCTGCTCTTTTTTCATCATCCAGAGTTTCTTGTAGCTGCCTTTTACCCAGTCTTCTACATAGTCGTCGTAATACCGGCTTCCGGGGTTTCCACTTTGCCCTCCGGGATAGATGCCGTAAGCTTCCGTTTCCCGGCTGAGGTGAACAATCATACGCCAGCTGGGGCCATGGTCGCTTTTGGTCGCATTGATGATATGCTGCCCGCCCCCGATGGGAAGATGAACGCTGCTGAAAGATGGTATCCTGGCAAGGTGCATAATGCCGGTATTCTTAAAATCCCACCATAAGAAATCGTCTGAAGACTCCAGTTGAATATATTTGGCCGCAGCTTTTTTAAAAGCTGCTGTTATTACGGATGCTGTCGTTTCAGTCTCGGGGGTATTGATGTTTTCTATAAACCTGAATGCGGAATCCTTCAATAGTATTTCCAGCAGGGTACTCTCATGAGGCCAGGGAAGGGTAAGATCTGTCTGCGCATACTCGTCGGAAAATACTTCCGTTTCCAGGCTATCCCAGGTTAGTACAAATACAGTCGCTCCTCTTTCATCGGGATCGTTTCTCAGGTTCCAGGAACGAAGTATATCGTAGCATTTCTTTTCAGCCTCACTCAACGCACCGGTCTGAATGTATTTTGTTAGTAATGGTCTTGCCATTTCGGCGAACACATTGTAATTGTCGGTCTGCATTTTCATCATGTCCTGGGCAGTGATATCGCTCATGGAGGAGAGATGCCGGTTGATCGTTATTCCACGGTACGGCGGGTAAGAGCCGCCCAGGAAGTAGGGATAAACGGAAGGATCTACGGGGTACTGGTTGGCACTGCTTATAAACCCCCGTTCCGGATTCACCTCGTGAGGGTTTTCGGCCTGGGGTATGGTGCCTTGCCACATATAGGAGCTGTCGGTTCCAGGCATGATGAAGTCGCCCTGACGCGCCCATTTGGCTGGAAAAGAACCTTGGTTCCAGATGGCTATATCACCGGCTTTGCTGGCAAATAAACAGTTTTGCCCGGGTACATCCAGGTATTGAAGGGCACTGTAGTAATCATCGTAATTGCGGGCCCTGTTTAGTAATGTGAACATTTTAAGGGCATTTCCCTTATCATGGGCTTTCCATCGAACAGAATAGTTGCGGCCGCCGGTATTTCTTTTGCCATCGTACGTAGTATCGTACATCACCGGGCCGAACAATGTGTAGGCAACGGTATCCACAAAATCTGGTTTGCCCTTGATCCTGATTCTTTCATAGCGAAACTCCGTGGGTTGCCATTCGCCATTGAAGAAGTACTCCTTCCTGCTTTCGTCGCGGAAACGGATCTCATAATAATCCCGCACATCCCGCATGGCATTGGTGAAGCCAAAAGCGCAACTGTCGTTGAATCCTATCACGACAGCCGGAGCTCCGGGAAAAGTAGCTCCATAGGCATTGTACCCGGGGCCGCTCAGTTGCATTTCAAACCATAAAGAGGGAAGATTCAATCCAAGATGGGGATCGTTGCATAGGATCGGGGCGCCGCTCTTTGTTTTAGAACCGGCAACCGCCCAGTTATTGCTTCCATTATCCCTGTCTGGTTTTGTTTGGGTAATTGCAGTGGAATCCTTTCTTTGAAAATACAGGGAATCTGCATCCACAGGTATTTTCAACGCCAGGCCTGCTTGTTCAAAAAGTGTTCCTTTGGGCAGAATAGGATCGAGAGAGTCCTGGGAAGTGGGGAAGAGCTTCTGGAAATCTTCCCATCCAAATACTGTTCTGGCATTGGTGTACTCGAAATCATCTTCACTGCCCGCCAGGTCCAGGCTCATATATTTCAGGAACAGCGATGATTTCAAATTTGTCCACGGCTCTGGTTTATACCCCAGCAGCTTGTACTCTATCGGTAACTGGCTTTCCGGTAACCTGCTTATCCAGGCGTTTATTCCTGCGGTATAAGCATCCATTTCAGCCTTTGTCTCCGCATCTTTTTCCGATTCTTCCAGCGCTTTTTCAGCAGCATATCCCATTCCCAGCCTCCGGAACTGCCTGTCTACTGCATTCAGCAGGTTATTGCCATTCACTTCATCTCCCAGCACTTCGCACAATCTTCCTGCGGCAACATGGGTTTGAAACTCCATCTGCCATAGCCTGAACTTCGCATGAAGGTAGCCCTGGATAAAATAAACATCCTCCGCGTTCTGGGCAAACACGTGCGGTACCAGCCTGTCGTCGATATACACTTCGGCGGCGGCTTTTAAACCGGGTATGCTCACCTGTTCATTGTAATCCTGGTCTGCCGGTTCGGCGTTCTGCCATATACCGTGCTGGGGGCTCAGTATCTTGCCCAGGGGCGCCGGTAGCAGTAATGTAGAATTGAACAGTATGATCAATGCTATGGTAACAAGCGTGGTAATGAGAAAAGGAACATATCTCATAAATACTGTTTAGTGTTTTTTTAAAAGTAGGTTATTTTTTGAATTAGTTGGCTCAATTCAACATCGGTATTGAAAGAATGCAGCACTATCCGCAAGCGCTCGCTTCCTTCGGGCACGGTAGGATGCAGGATCGGACGTACATCGAGCCCGTTTTGCTGAAGATGCGCGGCTAGCTCCTTCACCTTGTCATTGCCGGGTACTATCACTACTTGAATAGGCGTAGTACTGCGTAGCGTTTCGAATGGAAGATCGGCAGACTGAAACCTGTCTATGAAATGGGTAAGCTGCCTTCTTTCTTCCTCCATGCCCTGAAGCAATGCGTAGGAACGGGATACCTGGAAAATACTGCTTTCCGGCAGCGCTGTGGTATAGATGAAAGGCCCGCA
>JACMJX010000008.1 GCA_014380425.1 Chitinophagaceae bacterium
AATTTTGACAGTTTTCTCAACCCCATAGTAATACAGGGGCTTTCATTTCAATGGATCACTTATGAAAGCCGCCAGAATGTACAGTGGTCTCCAGTGGTGCAGATTCTGGATAACTACAACCTGGGGGTTGTTCAACCCGTGGTATACGAGCACCCGGGACTAATACGTACTGCAGGCGGTAAGCCTTATTTAAGCCGTAATTATTCTATAAAGCCAGAGATAAATCCCAATGGAGCGGCTACGATAAGTGTACGCTTTCTGTTTACCACAGCTCAATTCGATGCGTTGAGAGCCGCTGACGCACGCATAACTAATCCGGGAGACCTGGCTATTGTTAAGCAACCCAATGTAGTGGGAATATTGATTCCGCAGGTTTATACCCCGGCAGCTTCTGATGAATTCATAACGCCGATGACATGGCAGCAGATAAATGGGGGATATTACATAGAGTTTCAGGTTACCAGCTTCAGTAATTTCTTTATTACAGGGCCACAGGTGGTACTACCCGTTCGATGGGTAAATGCGGAAGCGCAATGGATCAGTGCTACGGCTGCAAGAGTAAGCTGGCAGGTAGCCGACCAGCAGCAGGTGAAAGACTACACCGTGCAGCATAGTACAGATGGTATCCGGTTTAGCGATGTGTGTACCGTTGCCGCCAGCAATAGTACTACGTATAGTTGCGAAGTGAATCCAGGAGTTGAGGAACGTCATTATTACCGCGTGCTTCAAACCGACGTGGATGGAAAAAGCAGTTATAGCAAGACGGTAACGCTGAAAGCGAATCCACAGGAGAATATGTTTACTATTTTACCGAATCCTTCCAGCGGCCCTACAACACTGCGCTATAACGGAGCAGCAGTGCGCATCGGTTCGCTCATATTGTATAACGTAAACGGTGTAGAAGTATGGCGGCAAACAAGGCCACAGGTAACAGGCAATACAGTTACAATACCCCTGGAACGCTTAGGAAGTGGATTGTATATGTTGCATGTAAACAGCAACAAGGGCACAGAGATTTATAAGATTATAAAGCAGTAGGCAATACGGTGCAAAACAACGCACCGTCATTCCAGCAATTGCCACAGAACGACTTTCGATATATAAGGTATTACGTGGCAATTGTTGGAATCTCCGAGCCCCATGGAGCGCGAACTATGTCGTTTAAAAAGTTTGAACACTTGGCAGTGGGAGATCCCAAAGGGAGACACGGAGGATGGTTTTATGGTGAAGCCCTTTAGATTTGTAGGTTCTTTTTAAAAAGCAAAGTCGGAAGCAATGAACGCGGAAGGCTTGATGCCAAGGAAGTGCTTGAAATCTTTTACAAGATGCATCTGGTCGAAGTACTCGGCTTCGAGGGCAAGGGAAGTCCAGTTAGTACCGGGATCGGCAATGCGCGATTTGATTAAGTGCTCGAAACGGAGCATGCGTGAATAGATTTTCGGAGAGATACCTACTTCCTTCAAAAAGTTTCGCTCCAGCTGGCGAAGAGATAAGTTGTTTTCCTCCGCAAGAGAGGTGATATGAACATTGCCTTTTTTAATAAAAATCGCCTGGGCTATGTTTTCAATAGTCAAAGGGATTTGCGTAAGGTTGGTAGCCAGCTGCAACAGGTAGGGCTCCACAATGCCTATGCAATCTTCTATACCTTCAGCACCGGCCAGCCTTGCTTGCATTTGCTCAAGGGGGAGAGCGGTTATATCTTTACCGTCCGATGCTATATTGGCAAAATGTTGCATCGGCATACGAAGTAAGCGATAAAGACCCGTAGGATGAAATTTGATGATAAAAGACCTGAAATCGCCTTTAATCCGGATGAAATATTTGCAATACGTTCGAGGCCCGCGGATGGTGCAGCGCAGGAAGGGCTCTTTCTCGCCCGTAACAAGGTTGATTGTATCGTATTCTTCACCAGGAAAAAAGTCGATGGAGCTGGTATGCCGTAAAGGCATTGCCTTCTCCATAAAATGGCCAGAAGGAACGGTCATGCTCCTGTAAACGTACTGGCTGATGAAGGGCTTTAACAGTAAATGAGGATCGCGGTTGCACGATTTTATTGATTCAGGTATATTTAAAGAGCTCATTTGATTGATTAAGGCGCTTGCTAATTACAAAAACCGGGCTATTTTTTCTTGGCTCCCCGGGTTTTAGGCTTGCCGTACTTTTCCTTCATCTTGTCAGCGTACCGCACTTTATGGTTGACTTTCTTGTTTTTAGCTGATTTCTCATGAAATGCAGCACCCGCGGCCTCTCTTTTAGGCCTCTTTACCTGGATCTCCTTCATATTAACTTTCGGTTTCTCCTCTTCCGTAAGTATACTGGAAATTTCAACACCCGCAGGAATATCCTGCCCGGGAACCCCATAGTTCATCAGAGATTCGATAGCTGCCAGGTTTTCTTTTTCTTTTTCAGTATTGAAAGTAATAGACCGTCCCTTTCTATCTGCCCGGCCGGTTCTGCCGATGCGATGAATGTAATTCTCCGGCACTTCCGGCGTATCGAAATTAATGACATGGCTTACTTCTGAAATATCGAGGCCTCGTGCTATAATATCGGTGGCTATTACAAACCGGTAAGTGCCATCTTTAAATCGTTTAACCGTATTAAAGCGATGGTTCTGCTCCTTGTTGGAATGAATGACACCCGCCTGGTCTGGGAATCGCTGCGACAACTGTTCGTAAAGCTGGTCGGCCAATTGCTTCGTGGCTGCGAAGATAAGCACTTTGTTCATGCCTATATCCTGTTCCAGCAGGTATTCCAGCAAGTTCACTTTTGTATTGAAATTAGGAACATGATACACTGTTTGTTCTATATTTTCCAGTGGCGTGCCCACCGGCGCGGCTTCGATCCGTACGGGATTATTGAAGTATTCTTTCAGCAAAGCCTCTACTTCATCCGTAATTGTAGCTGAGAACATCAGGTTCTGCCTCTTAGGTGGCAGCAGGTCGAGGATATTCTTCAACTGCGTACGGAAGCCGAGATTGAACATTTCATCCACTTCATCCACCACAAGTTTTTTAATGCCGTTCAATTTTAGGGAACCCGTCAGTGCCAGATCGTACAGCCTTCCAGGAGTGGCTACGAGGATATCCATTCCCTGCTCTACTTCCAGTCGCTGGGTATTCATGTTTACCCCACCATACACGCCTACGGCCTGCAGCGTTAGGTAAGGAGTTAGTTTCCTGGCAGATTCTACCACCTGCGCCACCAGCTCCCGCGTGGGTACTATTACCAGCAGCTGCGGCGACCGTCCACGGGAAAATGTAAGTTGCCGGAGCAGCGGTAGCAGGTAAGCAAATGTTTTACCCGTTCCTGTTTGCGCTATGCCACATACGTCTCTGCCAGACATCAATACTGAAAATACCTTAGCCTGGATGGTAGTAGGAGTTGTGTAACCGAGATCGGAAAGCGCATTAAGTAAAGGTTTGCTGAGATTTAGATCGCCGAACGTCATATACACTGTATAAATAGGGGCAAAGGTAATCTTAAAAAAAAAGAAGGGTAGTTGTTGTTTCGTACGAAATATTTCCTACCTTCAATTTATGAAAGAGAAAACGGAAGAAAAGCACTCATTTTCGGAGCCGACAAAGTCGGAGCTGGAGATACTGCAAGTGATCTGGAAGCACGGAGCAGCTACGGTTCGGTTCGTAAACGAGCAGCTCAATGAGCAGAAAAGGGAAGTGCAGTACACATCCACGCTGAAGCTGATGCAGATCATGGTAGAAAAGGGATTGCTTAAGCGAGATGAAACACAAATGAAGCATGTTTACAGCTCCGCCGTGGAGGAGGCGAAGACCAAGAGTCTTTTGCTGGACAAATTCGTGGAGAACATGTATAACGGTTCTGCATCTTCCCTTATGATGCAATTGCTGGGGAACAAGAAGACGACAAAAGAAGAACTGGATGCCATCAAAAAACTGATCGATCAATTGAATAAATAATTCACACTTAAAACTGTTTTTATGCCGAGCGCCGTCAACAACTGGGTGATTAACCCGCAGGTATCAACATCTTTATACCATACACTGCTGCATTCCTTGTGGCAGGGCCTTGCTGCCGCTGTAGTTGTTTCATTAATTTTAATGTGTACCAAAAAGGCCCGTTCTTCAGTGCGGTATAATCTGATACTTACCGTCTTTTTCTTGTATCTGGCAGGGTCTGTCATTACCTTTTTAAGAGTATGGAGTAACGCATCATTTGTGGCACCGGTGGGTTTCGATATTGCTGCATTGGCTGTAGGAGAAGCGGATTTGAATAGTACTATGCAAGACACTTTATACAAGCCATGGGTAACCGTAAAGCAAGTATTCAACTGGTTGTTGACGCATTCTTCTCTTTTACTGAGTATATGGTTTGTTGTTTTTACGATCAAGCTGGCAAGAACTTCCTGGAACCTATACCTTACTAACAGGATGCGAAGCCATCGTATTACGTCCAATATGCTATGGCAGGTAAAGGCGTTAAAGCTTGCTGAAGCCATGGGTATAAAAAAGACGGTATTGCTGCTGGAATCGGCAGTGGCGAAAACCCCGCTAACCATTGGGTTTTTAAAACCGGTGATATTGGTACCTGCGGGGCTTTTAACCAGTTTGCACCCTCAGGAAGTTGAAGCCGTTCTTCTCCATGAACTGGCGCATATAAAGAGGAACGATTATCTCGTGAACCTGCTACAATGTGGCGCGGAGATCGTCTTTTTCTTCAATCCCGCTCTTTTATGGATCTCCTCGCTGCTAAGAAGAGAACGCGAATTCTGCTGTGATGATCTGGCTGTTTCGGGCACTACAGATAAAAGAAATTACATTAAAGCACTCGTTGCCTCAGGCGAGTACATACCAGCTTCAAAAACGGCTATGGCGTTTGCGGCGGTGAAAGGGCACCTGATCACGAGGGTTAAAAGAATCATTGGCAATGAACAAGGCAAATCAGGCGTGCCAGAAAGATCGGTACTTGTACTGGGCGTACTCCTGATCGCTATAACGGTGCTGGCCATGCGCCCACAGCCTGCCATAATACTCAAGCCAGGCCTTGAAGGTAGTAGGGGCGATGCTAAAAGCAATAAGCCAGGTAAGGCAATCAGTTTGCAGATGACTACGTTTTATAACAACAATAACTCCATGCTGCCAGACATCTGCTTAGTTGCTACCGATACCATTCCAACAGCACCTTCAGCTCCGCCACCACCCCCTGTGCCCATTATTTCAGAACTACCACCAACACCACCAGCACCGCCTGTACCACCCACACGCGGGGCCGATACCCTACCTGGAAATGCAATCAGCGAAGAAATAGCCAGGGAGATCAACCGGGCAATGAGAGAGCAGTTGAATATAGACTCCATCGTTCAAAAAGTGATGATTGAAGTAAGAGAGCAGAAAGTGATGAACGATTCGGTGATGATCCGGATGAAAGAAGCACGCAAGTATGCCAATGATGCACGCGGGCAGGCAAAGCGCGAAGAGCAGTGGTTAAAAAACATGAATAGAAGTAGAATAGATTCCATTGTAAACGAGTCAAGGAAGGCGGCGAGCAATGCTGCACGGGCTGCGCATGAAGCCCGGAAGACGATGAAAGAAAAGATGATGTTGAGGGAACAGCAAGAGGAGTTAAGAAACCAGATGAACCGGCTGAGAGAACAGTTGAACAACTTAAAGCTCGACTCCCTTTTCAACAAAGAAATAGCACAATCATTCAATTTCAACTTTGACTTTAAAATGGTTCCTCACCATTTCAACTTTGATATGGAGATCCCCGAGCTGCATTATTATTTCAGCCCGAAGGGCAAGCAAAAAGGTAAGGCCAAGACTCTGAAAAAGGACAAGCCCCAAGGTAAATAGAGGGCATAAGGTGTATAGTTTTCATTAATTTTGATTAATGAATCTAATCAACCCCGGAAGCATCATCCGGATCAGGAATACGGAGAGGAGTACTTTCAACGAACTCGCGGTTTTATTTCTTAAATTAATTGTTTACGGTGTGCTTCTGTTCATTCATCAGAAGTACCCTGAAGTTTACGCAAAAGCCCCGCTGCTTGGTCAGTCCTTGATGGTATTCATCGGCGCAAGCCTGATCGTTTCGGTAATAAGGTTGATTCTGGTTACCTGGTATATCAGGAAGAACCGGCTTAACAGCAACATAAAAGACAATTTCATCCTTGGGATCAACAGTATCGTTTCTGTTTTAAATACTGTTTTACTGGTACTGGCCTTCATGGTTTTTATAGGGATAGATCCGAAAGAATTTCTGACGAGCATTACGATTGTTGCAGCAGCCATAGCCCTTACGTTTAAAGATTATATCACTAACATGATCAATGGGTTGATCATCATGTTCTCTGATCGGCTGTCTCTCGGTGATTATATAAAAGTACTTGATCAGGAGGGCCGGATTCTGGATATCACCTTGGTTAATATCGTTCTTCAGAACCAGGATAACGATATGGTACTGATTCCCAATTCGCTGGTATTTTCAGTGATGATCGTGAACCAATCGAAGCAAAATGTAAGGAAGTTGACCGTAGATTTCGAGCTGGATCTTCTACATGGCCATACGCCTTCTTCGTTGGAGGATTACTTCTTACAAGTGCTGGCTCCCTATACGGAACAACTGGTAAACGACGGTTTTTCGGTAAAGACTGTTGAAATCAGGAAAGACCTGGCGCGGTTTAAAATACAGGTGCTGCTGAAGATCCGTGACCGACAAAAAGAGCGGGAAATTAAAAGGATGCTGAATACGGCCGTACTGCAGCTTACAGCGCAGAAGCGTTAGCTATTGATTTTGCAGGCTGTCGCTCCGCGCTGCCCTGTCTTTCTCTTTATTGTATTTATTAAAAAGATCCAGTTTGAATTTGACCGTACCATCCTCTCCCGGTCTTCCCCGTATAAAGATACTGCCCCCTGTTTTAGCTTCTGTGCCTATGTTCTCCGGGTTATAATCTTCGTTTCTTTTTTTGAGGTTGCTTAGCGGCACCTGGATACTCATATCTGTTTTTCCAGTCTGGCTATAAACGCCTTCTACAAAAAGTGACAGTACGGTAGATTGAATTTCCATCCGGTTTATCTTTATTTGCCGGTTACTTATTTCCAGGCGGTTCTTCAGTTCCGCAAATCGGATACTGTCGAAGTCGCGTTTCTTAAAGATAAAGCGCTGTAATTTCTTAAGCGGTTCATAATTATTAAGAGCGCCGTCTTTTAATGAGAAATTCACTTCACTTACTATGCTCGATGGCAGAAGAGTGCCGCTGTCATTAAGAGTCATGGATGCTTCTACATCTGCATCCAGTAAACCCTCCAGGCTTTCGCTGGTGATACCATCCTGCCCGAAGTTTTCGAAAGCACTGAATATTTTGCTTACATCCACCCGCTTTACATCGGCATTGATTCTGGCCTCGTGTAGATTCTTTCCTTTGTTAGCAACAGAACCCTTTAGCGCAACACTACCTCCTGCATGGTTCATGCTAACCTGGTTAATCACGTATTTATCTCGCAACAGGGTAATATCCGCCACTGCTTTCGAGGCTTCGAACTTACGGTAAAGAAGCTTGTCTGCATTCAATGTTACCTGCAGCTTGCATTGCTCCAGCAGGTTATCGATTCTTGTGGCCATATTAGCCACACTTTTCTTGTTGCCTTTATTCTGCGTGGTTCCTATCCTGGATTGAAGCAGGTAAGTGAAGGCACCCAGGTTGAGCGAGGGGCAGCCGATCTTCCAATCGATACTTGCTTTTCCTGGTTCCGTATTAATAAGATTCAAAAGGTTTTTTGCCTGCCCTTGCATGGTTACCTCATTGCCCAACACAACGCATTGCAGATTTTCCACGAAGAGATCGGAATTTCTGAAAGTAAGTTTACCATTCAGTTTCTCGAGCTCCACGTTTCTAGGTGCATAAAGGATCATAGCATCCTTGAACGACATCACTCCATTGAGGTGCGAGTTCGTATTGTTATTTCTCGTTATAGGCCCCTTATACACAACCTGTATAGCGCCTGTGCCCTTTTTGAACCGGATGGCCTCGCTGCCTACGATATCGTTCAGGATGGTAAGCGGAAACCGGCTTCCTATATCGCAGCTAACAATGGGCTGAAACAGGTTGAGGATCTCTATCTTGTTGGAGCTTAGCTTGAGATCGTGCCAGTCCGCAGTAAATTCCGTAACCTCGATCTTCGAATTGGGGTCCAGCCTGGGCGATCCTGCAACTACTTCATTAGTGAAGTAGCCCTTGAAAGAGGCATTTTCAAAATCGAGGAAGGGAGTTTTTACATTAGCATTTTTAGTGGCCCATTTGATATACACCTTAGGCTCCCCACCTTTTAACGGTCCGCTTACCATTGCATCTGCGTCTATCGGGCTGTCCAGATCCACTATGGAAAGACTGCGTTGCACATGGGCGGGCAGGAGCTTTCTGGTAAACTGGTAATAGATCTGCCTGGTATGGAACTTCATGTCGAACTGAGGATTTTCTCCTTTAAGCTCGAAGTTTCCGGTAACATTAAAATCATGACCAGAGATGACCAGTTTAACATCCTCGAAATGGAGCACACCTGTGTTTTTATTGTACTGGATTTCAAAGGCACTGGTGAATGCATTGTCTTTCAGAAAACTTCCCCTTTTCAGGTTGAATGAAAGGCTTTTAACAAGAATATCTGCTTTGGCGTTTAGTGATAAGGTGACACTGTCTCTGTCTTCGACGCCGATATCGAGTCGGTTAACGAAGAGGTCATGCAGTTTTTTATTCTTGTTATCCTCGATAGTTACCCGGATGTTTTTCAACAGGCCCGACTTCAATTCATTTTTTGTGCGGGTGACTGCGGTGTCTGTAGTACTTTCTTTTTTGGGTCGGAGCAGGTAAGTATTTGTGTACCCGGATATATCGGTATATAAATAAATCTGGCCGCCCTGCAGCCTCAAACCTTTAAGAGGAGGCTCTTTCTTTATCAGTTTTCTTAGGCTGATATTGATAAATACCTCATCACCTTTAAACAAGGCATGGTGGTGCTTTTGATACAGGCTGTCGGTAATCACGACGTTTTTTAGTAACACAGAAACTTCAGGGAAACTTCGGAAAAAGCTGAGTTCAACATCCTCCACTTCTATCTTGCCATTCAGCTTTTTACCGATCTCGGTGGTTACCTGACCAATGATCTTTTTCTTGTTAACAGAAACATATATGAAAATGGCCAATGCCAGCAAAAGGAGCATCCCGATAATGACAAGGATAATCTTTGATATGATTTTAAGTGCTTTAGGCAAAAAGAAGGATTTACAGGTAAAACTTACTGTTCAGTATCATAGATGCAATAATGAGGCCTGGGTTTTCAGGTACTCGAACCTTCGTTCACCATGCACGCTGAGTAATAGTCTCAACTCTACTGAACATATATATTTTCCAGACGTTAATTTAGCAAACAGCCCATCCCATTACAAATGACAAAGAAATTCCTGCTGCTTTGTTCTCTGTTGACTCTATGTTTTTCTTCCCGGGCACAGAAAGAATGGACACTGAAGCTGAATAAGGACAACGTGTTTGTTTACACGAAGAATCAGCTGCATTCCAATTTGAAGGCTATTAAAGTAGAGTGTACACTCAATACGACGCTCACCCGCCTGGTAGCGGTTATTCTGGATGTTAACTCCGGCGCGGAATGGGTTTACAGTACTAAATCGAGTGTTTTATTGAAGCAGGTGTCGCCCGGTGACTTGTACTATTATTCCGAGCTAAGTTTGCCCTGGCCCGTGAGTAACCGCGATTTTATCGCTCATCTTATGGTGACGCAGGATCCCGTAACTAAAATAGTTACTATCAACGGCCCTACGGTGCCCGATTATCTGCCGGCAAAAAAAGATATTATAAGAGTTAAGAATTCTTCCGGGCAGTGGATTCTTAAACCCCTTCAGAAAAACCAGGTAAAGATCGAGTACGTCCTCGAAACAGATCCGGGAGGTTCTCTTCCTGCCTGGCTGGTGAATCTTTTTGTAACAAAAGGCCCTTTCGAGACTTTCAAGAAACTGAAAGGCCATGTTAACAAACCGGCTTATACGAATGTAAAACTTGGTTTTATAATGAATTGAGTACTAGTACAAACTTCCTGAAATAACCTGCTCTATCACTTGCGGGAAATGAGCATATTCCAAAGTATGAACTTTTGCGGCGATCGTTTCAGGTGTATCGGAAGGGTCGACAGGGCAGCTTACCTGCAAAATAATATCTCCGTTATCGTATTTCTCATCCACATAATGAATGGTTATGCCCGTTTCCGTGTCACCCGCAGCCTTAACTGCCTTATGTACGAATGAGCCATACATTCCCCTTCCACCATATTTCGGTAGCAGGGCTGGGTGCACATTAATAATGCGTAGGGGAAATGATTGAATGAGTGGTGCCGGTACTTTCCATAGAAAGCCTGCAAGAACGATGAATGAGATGCCGGATTCCTTTAATTCATGTACATAGGCATCTCCCCTGAAGAACTTTTCTTTTTCAATGAACAGAACAGGAATATGAGCTGCTTTTGCAATTTCAACAACTCCCGCGTCTGGCTTATTGCTAACAATTAGGCCAACTTGTATCGTAACATGTTGCCTGAAATGATCTATTATTTTCTGTGCGTTAGAACCTGCCCCTGATGCGAAAACCGCTATTTTATGCATGCGTCAAAACTACAGTTTTTTAGTCCGCATAACTACTTTTAAAGCTTTATGGAACATGTTTTTTAACAGCAGAAAGCTGTTGACAAAAGCATGACATAACAATCAGACATTTTAGCACAAATCGTTGAAAAGCAAGCTAGACAAGGTAAAAAAAAGTTTAAGAATGTTGATACATTGTTGAAATCCTGGCTTATTTTTGCATCCGATTAGGGTATAATCCGTCGTCATCATCGATATTTTGAGCTTATGATTCAGTTTAGACCAATAGCCAGAGTTTTTTTATCATTCTTTCTTCTGCTCACCGTACTCTCTATAAATAAAGTTTCGTTTGCCCAGGATGCAGCTGCCGGAAAGGTAATTTTTCAAGGGCAGTGCGTGCAGTGTCACCAGGTAAACAGGAACGCTACCGGTCCTGCTCTTGCCGGCATCGAAGAGCGGGTTCCTGATAAGAAACTGCTGTACGACTGGATCCGCAACAACCAAAAGGTACTCGCTTCAGGTAATCCGTATTTCACCAACCTATACAATGAATGGAATAAGACACCGATGAACGTGTTTTCGGGGCTTTCCGACACCGATATCGATAACATACTTGCTTACATAAAGGCTGAAGCTTCAAAGGGAGACGCAGCCAAGGGTGGCGCTGCCGGTGGCGGCGATGGTTCGAAGGAACAGGCTGATAAAGCACAAAGTTCTGACAATACCCTGCTCTTCGGGATTCTTACACTTATCCTCGCCATTATAGCCCTGATCCTGCTTCAGGTAAATGCTAACCTGAGAAAACTGTCAGACGATAAAGAAGGTGTACCGGCATTTGAACCTGTTCCTTTCTATAGAAATAAGGTTTATATCTCGTTACTGACCATCTTGTTATTCGTGATTGGCGGCTACTTCACCATCCAGGGTGCTATTGGCCTGGGCCGTAATAAAGATTATCAGCCGGAGCAGCCGATCTATTATTCCCATAAAGTACACGCAGGCGCCAACCAGATCAACTGTCTTTACTGTCATGGAGGAGCTGAAGAGAGCAAACACGCTAATATACCTTCTGTAAATACCTGTATGAATTGCCACATGGCTATCAATGAGTATACAGGATCTGCGGGTAAATTATACACCGAATCTGGCCAGGAAGTGAACGGCACGGCGGAAATACAGAAATTATATGAATACGCAGGTTGGGATCCCGCGGCAAAGAGGTATGTAAACAATGGCAAACCCATCGAATGGGTACGTATTCATAACCTGCCCGACCACGTTTACTTCAATCACTCTCAGCACGTAAAAGCCGGGGGAGTTGCCTGCCAAACATGTCATGGTGCCATTCAGGAAATGGGTGAAGTGTACCAGTTTACAGATTTAAGCATGGGGTGGTGTGTTAACTGCCACCGCGAAACGAAAGTCAAGTTCACGGAGAACAAGTTCTACAGCATCTACGAAAAGTTCCATGAAGATATTAAGAACAAGGGCAAAGACAGTAGTATTACGGTAGAAGCGATCGGAGGAACAGAATGTCAGAAATGCCACTATTAATAACCAGCCGCTAAAGCAAAAGTGGCCAGCAGGCAATGGGTTAGAATAATAATTCGGAATAATTCAAACGAACTACTCCTGCGCGGGTAGCGGTAAATTGAAAATATGGAGCAAAAAAAGTACTGGCAGAGTTACGAGGAATTAAAGAACCCTAAGGCATTTCAAAAGAGTGCGGAAGACGAGTTTAAAGAGGATTTGCCTTTTGCAGATATCGATGATAAAGGTTTGCAGGACAGTAAAACGCCTCGCAGGGACTTTCTAAAGTATCTTGGGTTTAGCACTGCAGCCGCTATGGTAGCTGCCAGTTGCGAAACTCCCGTTAGAAAGGCGGTACCGTTTGTGAACAGGCCTGAGAATATAATTCCCGGGATACCGGATTATTATGCTACTACCTATGTTTCAGGAGGAGATGCCGTATCCATTGTTGCAAAAGTAAGAGACGGAAGGCCTATCAAAATAGAAGGTAATGAACTGAGCAGCGTTAACAAAGGAGGCACTACAGCACGCGTGCAAGCATCTGTGCTCGACTTGTATGATACATCACGCCTTCGTTTCCCGAAGGCCAATAATAAAGAAGTAAGCAGTTTTGAGGCACTTGACAAGATGGTGGGTATGGAACTGGGTGGAACGATAGCGATACTTACTGGCACTATCAATTCACCAACAACGAGGCAGATCATGGCTGACTTTCTGGCTAAGTATCCAGGTAGCCGCCACGTGCAGTACGATCCCATTTCTTATTCCGGTCAGCTGCTTGCCAATGAAGCAACTTATGGTAGCAAGGCCATCCCCTCTTACCAGTTCGACAAGGCTAAGGTGGTGGTAAGCCTGGGAGCCGACTTTCTTGGAGAATGGCTGAACGCGGTGGAATACCAGAAAGGTTATTCTGCGGGCCGTAAATTGAATCAGGCCAATCCGCAAATGAGCAAGCATTACCAGTTCGAGAGTTTCCTGAGCATGACCGGTGCGAATGCGGACGATCGCTTTACGCACAGGCCTTCGGAAGCAGGCGCAGTTGCGCTTGGCTTGCTGAATGCCCTTACAGGACAACCTGTAAACGGAGTGCCGGAAAAAGTAAAGAAAGGAATTGCTAAAGTAGCAGCTGACCTGAATGCCAACAAAGGCGCAGGCCTGGTGATCAGCGGGAGCAATAATGTAAACATCCAGATTATCGTTAATGCCATCAACGAAGCTATCGGGGCCAATGGTACCACGATCAACTGGGGCGCTAACTTGCTTACCAAACAAGGCATCGACAGCGACATGGTGACGCTGGTTGCAGACATGCAGGCCGGAAGAATCAACAGCCTTCTGATATACGATGCCAACCCTGCTTATGATTATCATAACGCAGATGCTTTTAAACAAGCCATCAAGAGAGTAAAGACGACTGTTTCATTTAGTGAAAAGATGGATGAGACAACTGCTTTATGTAAGTACGTGATCCCTTCTCACCATTACCTGGAGAGCTGGGGAGATGCTGAGCCAAAGGTTGGCTACATTAGCATCATGCAGCCTACTATTTCACCATTGTTCAAAACACGCCAGTTTCAGGATTCCCTTCTTAAATGGAGTGGCAACCCTGTTACTTATGATAATTACTTCCGCGAGTACTGGATGGGTAAACTCGGTACCGCCGATCTTTATAATAAGGCATTGCAGGACGGAGTTATTGAACCAGCTACTCCTGTAACTGCTTCCGTACCTTTTAATGGCGCTGGCGTTGCAGCTGCTTCTGCTGCTATAGCTGCTGCAAAAAAGGGTGGAAAGATGGAACTGGTGCTTTATACTAAAATAGGAGTTGGCGATGGCAAGCAGGCTAACAATCCCTGGTTGCAGGAACTACCTGATCCTATCACCAAGGCTACCTGGGATAACTATGCAATGGTTTCTCCGCAGTACGCCAAGCAGTTTCTCGACATCGACCTCACTGATGATGGAGAGCGCGATGATAATGAATATGAAGCAAATCCTCCAAAACCGGTAGTAAGGATCAAGTCGGGCAATAAAGTACTTCTGCTTCCGGCCATGATTATACCGGGTATGAACCCTGATACGGTGGCAGTAGCGGTTGGTTACGGCCGTGGCGTGAACAATGATGCGTCTGAACCGGAACTGGACCAGGCTAAAATTAATATAGGAAGGGCAGGCGCGGGTGTTGGTAAAAACGCTTATCCTTTTGCCTTGTATAATGGTACTACCGTAGAATGGTTTGCATCGGATGTAACGGTGGAACCAACGGGGGACAAGTTCGATATCGCCACTACTCAAACCCATAGTTCTTACGAAGGGCGTCATGAAGTGATGAAGGAAATGACTTTTGCCAATTACAAGAAGAACCCGAAGGAAATTCTTGAAGAAAGGGCAAAGGAGCTGGCTCCATGGGGCGGCCTCGACAACTTCGCTGCAGCGGGTACCTTGTATCCTGCGGACATGCTGGAAAGACCCGGCATCAAATGGGGGATGTCTATCGATCTTAATAGTTGTCATGGTTGCGGCGCCTGTGTGGTAGCCTGCCAGGTGGAGAATAATGTTGCTATCGTCGGTAAGTCGGAAGTGCTGCGTTACCATGATATGGCCTGGCTGCGGATCGACCGTTACTTTAGTGGTAATCCCAACGATCCTGAAAGCATTCAGACAGTATTTCAACCCATGCTTTGTCAGCATTGCGAGAATGCTCCTTGCGAGAATGTTTGCCCTGTAGCGGCAACCAATCACAGCAGTGAAGGGCTCAACCAGATGATTTATAACCGTTGTATCGGTACAAGATATTGCGCGAACAACTGTCCTTATAAAGTACGTCGCTTCAACTGGGCAGATTACCAGGGTGCAGACAGCTTCGCGGACAATCAGAAGGGTCATGTTAGTGAGGCTACCCTGATGATGAATGATGATCTTACGCGTATGGTGCTGAACCCTGACGTTACAGTGCGCAGCCGTGGTGTTATCGAGAAATGCACCTTCTGCGTGCAGCGTTTGCAAGCGGGTAAATTACAGGCTAAAAAGGAAAACAGGGTATTGACAGACAGGGATGCACAGACGGCTTGCCAGCAGGCATGTTCTTCGGAGGCAATCGTGTTCGGTAATGCCAATGATGCACAAAGCATCGTTAGCAGAACGAGAACTGAAAATGCTGGCAGGATATTTTATTCCCTCGAGCAGATACACACGTTACCCAATGTAAGTTATCTTGCCAAGATCAGAAATACAGAAGTATTAAACAATGAACACGGTGATCATATCAGGTTCGAGAACACGGAAGGGTCTGCATCACCAGGATCGACGAATCATTAATAAAAGCTTCCAGCTAAACGATTACAGAATATGGCAGTATTAAAATACGAATCGCAGACAAGAGATCCATTAGTGGATGGGCATAAAGATTATCACCAGGTAACTGAAGATATTATCCGGCCCATCGAGGCCAATCCGAGCCGCCTGTGGTGGATTGGATTCATTATATCGGTTTGCCTGCTACTGTTCGGAGTGTACTCCGTGTATCGTGAAGTAACTTATGGTATCGGCCAGTGGAATCTAAATAAAACGATCGGTTGGGGTTGGGATATTACCAACTTCGTTTGGTGGGTAGGTATCGGCCATGCCGGTACACTTATCTCTGCCATCCTGCTGTTGTTCCGCCAGGGCTGGAGAACAGGAGTGAACCGTGCTGCGGAAGCGATGACCATCTTTGCCGTAATGTGTGCGGGTCAGTTCCCGATCTTTCACATGGGAAGGGTATGGATGGCCTTTTATGTATTGCCTTATCCCAATACAAGAGGCCCTTTATGGGTTAACTTCAATTCCCCGCTTTTATGGGACGTATTCGCGATTTCCACCTACTTCACCGTTTCCTTGTTATTCTGGTACAGCGGTTTGCTGCCTGATCTCGCTACCGTAAGAGACAGGGCCAAATTGAAATGGAGAAAGCGTATGTATGGCCTGCTTTCCTTTGGATGGACTGGTTCTACCAAGCACTGGCAGCGTCATGAGAGTCTTTCACTGGTACTGGCCGGCCTTTCAACGCCGTTAGTACTTTCAGTACATACCATCGTATCTTTTGACTTTGCCACTTCCGTTATACCAGGCTGGCATACAACAATCTTTCCACCTTACTTTGTAGCAGGTGCGGTATTCTCCGGTTTTGCCATGGTGCAGACGCTTTTGCTGATCACCCGTAAAGTACTGGGCCTGAAGGACTATATTACCCTGAACCATATCGACGTGATGAACAAGGTAATTGTGCTTACCGGCTCTATAGTGGGTGTGGCATATCTTACCGAATTGTTTATAGCCTGGTATGGCCAGAACGGGTACGAGTGGTACGCATTTAAAGAAAACAGGGCGAACCTGTTCTCCCCTTATGGCTGGAGCTACTGGCTGATGATGGGCTGTAACGTATTATCGCCCCAGATATTCTGGATTAAGAAAATGAGAACGAATATCACCGTTACTTTCTTTATGAGTATTCTGATCAATATAGGGATGTGGTTCGAACGTTTCGTAATTATCGTAACCTCTATTTACAGAGATTACCTGCCAAGCAGCTGGTCTACTTACTATGCGCCCACAATTTGGGAAGTTGGATTTTACCTGGGTACGTTCGGGTTATTCTTTACCTGTTACTTCCTGTTCTCCAAGTTCTTCCCCGTAATTGCGGTAGCCGAGATCAAGCACATACTCAAGAAGAACGGAGAAAGTTATAAAGCAAAAATGGATGTTATCGAGAATAAGCCGGCTGAGAAATTTTATGAAGAAACACATGCTGTTCCTCACTAAGTGCAGCCATAGTATTTTTTGATAGCAGAATTAGTACTTACAATTTGAAAATTAATATATGGGAGTTAAGAAATTTATTGTAGGATGTTTTGATAATGAGGATGTATTGTTCCCCGCTGTTAAGAGCGTGCGGAAAGCAGGGTATAAGATCCATGATGTTTATACCCCCATGCCGATCCACGGGCTTGATCATGCCATGGGCCTCCGGGAAACCAGCCTTCATACGGCAGGGTTTATATATGGCATCATTGGTACTACAACCGCCCTTACAAGCATTACCTGGATATTTACCAGGGACTGGCCTTTAAATATAGGCGGCAAGCCCCATTTTTCACTGCCTGCCTGGATCCCTATTATGTTTGAGCTGACTGTTTTGTTTGCGGCCGTAGGGATGGTGCTCACTTTTTGTTACCTGTGCCAACTGGCTCCGTTTGTAAAAAAGCACCATTTTCACCTTAGGGCCACTGATGATCTTTTTGTGATGGTACTGGAAGTTACTTCTAAAACAAACGAAGCCGATACCATTAACTTTCTCAAAAAAGCAGGAGCGGTAGAAGTGAATGTGCAGGTAGCTGAAGACGGATGGTGGCTGGGGCGGTATGATAAGGAACAGAAGCTTTATCAAGGACACGGTGAAACTGTTATTGTTTAAATAATGAAACGAATTGAACTACTAATGAAGAAATTACCGATACTATCACTTTTGCTGGTTGTTGTTACAGGCAGCATCGTGAGTTGTAGTGATGTAAAGCGTGAGCCGAGCCGTAACTATATGCCAGACATGTGGCAAAGCCGGGCTTATGAAACCTACGCTCCGCACAAGAACCTGGAGGATAGCCAGATTCACTATACCAATATGCCTGTATCGGGTACTATCAAGAGAGGGGAGATTTTTCCTTTTCCTTTAAAAAGAGATGGAGTTGGAGACAGTTCGAATTATATAGGCTCAAAGCAGATCGTTAATCCGCTGCCTATGCCTGATACATTGAGGCTGAAAGAGTCTGAAAGGCTTTACCTGATTCATTGCGGTATTTGTCACGGTACGAAACTGGATGGTAACGGTCCGCTTTACAAGGATGGATCCGGGCCTTATGCCGCCAAACCAGCTACGCTTGTAGGAGATGCAAAGTATGAGAATATGCCAGAGGGCCAGATGTTTTATTCAATTACATATGGTAAGAACCTGATGGGCCCGTACGGCTCCCAGTTAAGTACCACGCAGAGATGGCAGATTATTCATTATATAAAATCGAAGCAGGCTAAAAGTGTTCCGAAAACAGACACGGCGGCTCCGGATTCAACGGCTACAGCAGCGAAATAGTCAGCAGGCGTATAGTTAAGTATTGATTTAAACGGTCATAAATTTTTGAGAATGTCTTTAAAAGAACAGTTTACGGTACCTGGCAGATTTAGAACCATATCACTCAGCTTGATGGCAATTGGTATAGTATCCCTGGTTGCCGGGTATTTTCTCTACGGCACTGGCGATGAACATTATCAGGTCAGGTTCTGGGGAACTTTAATACATAACAGTGTTTTCTTCCTTTTGGTAGTAAACGCTGCAATGTTCTTTATTTGCGCTACCACCCTAGCCATGGGTGGCTGGCAACTGGCATTTAGAAGGGTTTCTGAGGCAATTACGGTCGCCGTTATTCCATTGGGAGTTATTGCGCTTATAGTACTGCTTGCACTGGTGCTTGGTCATCAGCACCATATTTATCATTGGCTCACTCCCGAAGGTGATAAGATTCTGGAAGGTAAAAGCGGCTTTTTGAACCCTAGATTCTATATTATCTGGACTATTCTCACCATCGGCGGCTGGATTATATTAGGCAGGAAGATGCGTTTGGTTTCCGCGGAGCTGGATAACGGTCCTGTACCTGTTGAGCAGGGAAGAAAATATGTATTCCGGAGCACGGTATGGGCTTCTCTTTTCCTGGTTTGGTTTGCTTTAACGGTATTGTCTACCGCACCCTGGCTCTGGTTGATGAGTATTGATGCGCACTGGTATTCTACTATGTTCAGCTGGTACACTTTTGCAAGCACATTTGTATCTGGAATCGCTGTTATGACTTTATTTGTGATTTATCTGAAGAATCAGGGCTATCTGGAATTGGTAAACCGGGAGCATATTCATGATCTTGGAAAGTTCATGTTCGCATTTTCCATATTCTGGACTTACCTTTGGTTCTCGCAATTTATGCTGATCTGGTACGCTAATATCCCGGAGGAAACGGTCTATTTTAAACCAAGAGTAGAAGGAGCATTTAAAGGGCTTTTTTGGTTCATGTTTGTGATCAATTTCCTCGCTCCGTTGTTAATATTAATGCGCGCTGGCTCGAAAAGAAACTATACTACCGTTACTTTCATGGCTATTCTGATAATTATCGGTCACTGGCTGGATGTTTATCAGATGGTATTCCCTGGGTTAAGCCAGGATCCGGAGACAGGTAAGTATCATGTACCGTTGAATTTTTTTGATATTGGCGTAGCTTTGGGCTTTGTAGGATTAATAATGTACTCCACCGGCAATGCCCTTGCAAAACGTCCGTTATATGTTAAGAATCATCCATTCTTTAAAGAAACTATTATTCATCACACATAATAGCTCTTCGAGGAAGGGATAAGGTGAGAGGGAACGTAAACAAACTAAAATTTTTTAAGCATCATGTCTACATTTTTTCTAATAGCGATCTTCTTACTTGGCTTTCTGGTTACTTTCCAGATTGCCAAAGCAAGCGAGTATGTGGGAATATTGAAGGGCGAGAAGAAAAACTTTGAACAGAATAACCGCATCAACGGCTTCCTTTTGCTCGCCTTCTTGGTATTTGGCCTGTTGGGCGTTTATTGGTGCAATGAGGCGCTGAAAGGCAGAATATTGGGCGAGGCCGCTTCCGAGCACGGGCAGAACATCGATAGAATGCTTTACATCACCATTGCTGTAACCGGCGTTGTATTTGTGATCACGCAGATCCTGTTGTTTTGGTTCGCATTTAAATATCAATACAAGGAAACCCGTAAAGTATACTTCTTTTCTCACGATAATAAGCTGGAGCTTATTTGGACCGTTGTTCCTGCAATAGCACTTTCCGTGCTGGTTGGGTTCGGGCTTTACTATTGGCTGGGTATTACAGGTGATGCACCTAAGGGAGCCCTGGAAGTAGAAATAACCGGTAAGCAGTTTGCCTGGATATACCGGTATCCTGGCGACGATAAGATTTTTGGTAAAAAATACTACAAGAATATTAGTGATGCCGAGGACAATTCCCTGGGTATTTTATGGGATGACAAGTCATCACAGGATGATATTGTTAACGAGCAGGCTATGTACCTTGTCAAGAACCGGCCTGTGAAGCTGATCATTGGGGCGCGCGATGTGATTCATGATGTTGGACTGTCTCATTTCAGGATGAAAATGGATGCTGTGCCGGGAACGCCGACCACAATGTGGTTCACCCCGTTGTACACTACCAAGGAAATGAAGAAAATGACCAATAATCCTGATTTTGTCTATGAAATCTCCTGCGACCAGATGTGTGGCAAGGGGCACTTTTCGATGAAGGGGCTTATTGAAGTGGTTACGCAGGAAGAGTACGACTTGTGGATGGCGCGGCAGAAACCTAAATATTTGGCAGTGTTCCCGGATAAGGATCCTGCGAATGCAAAGAAAGACAGTACAGTTGCTACCGCTGCGGCAGTGGATACACTTAAGATGGCGGCAAGCAAGTAAGGATAAGAAACGCCGGAAGGCGGATCTGAAGATGGAAATATAATAGGTTCATTTTAAAGATTTAATAATGAGTAACGAAGCGATTTTGCAGAAACCCGCGGATGCGGTAGTAACCCATGGTGATCATCGTGAGGGGAACGGCCATAGTGAACACCATCATAAAGAGACTTTTATTTCGAAATATGTATTTAGTATGGATCACAAGATGATCGCCAAACAGTTCCTGATAACAGGGATTATATGGGCTATCATCGGGGGTCTGTTTTCTGTATTGTTCCGTTTGCAACTTGGATATCCAAACGACTCCTTCCCGATTCTGGAGACGCTTCTGGGTAAATGGGCCAAGGGCGGTAAGATACAGCCTGAATTCTACTATGCCCTTGTTACCATGCATGGTACGGTACTGGTATTCTTCGTACTAACTGCCGGGCTTAGCGGTACCTTCGCCAATTTCCTGATTCCGCTTCAGATAGGGGCCAGGGATATGGCTTCTCCTTTCATGAATATGCTTTCCTACTGGTTCTTTTGGGCAGCCAGCGTTGTTATGATATCTTCTCTTTTCGTGGAAACAGGCCCTGCAAGTGGTGGATGGACTTCGTATCCGCCTTTAAGCGCCCTGGGAGGCGCTTCGGAAGGGTCGAAAACAGGAATGGATCTCTGGCTAATATCGATGGCGCTGTTCGTGGTTTCTTCACTGCTGGGCGGACTGAACTATATTTCTACGATACTTAATATGCGTACGAAGGGAATGAGCATGACAAGGGTGCCACTTACCATCTGGGCGCTCTTCTTCACCGCTGTTCTTGGCGTGTTATCTTTCCCCGTGTTGTTATCGGGCTTCATACTACTGCTGTTTGATCGACATGGCGGTACCAGCTTCTATCTCTCCGATATATACCTGGCTTCCACTCAGCAGGCATTACCGAACGAGGGTGGAAGTGCCATCCTTTACCAGCACTTGTTCTGGTTCTTAGGTCACCCTGAAGTTTATATTATTCTGCTTCCGGCGATGGGAATGGTTTCCGAGATTATGAGCGTGAACTCCCGTAAGCCGATCTTTGGTTACATGGCGATGATCGGCTCACTGTTTGCGATCACCATTCTTGCCTTCCTGGTTTGGGCACACCATATGTTCGTGAGCGGCCTGAATCCGTTCCTCGGCTCGGTGTTCGTATTGCTTACTCTGCTGATCGCTGTACCTTCGGCCATAAAGGTTTTTAACTGGCTCACCACACTCTGGAGAGGTAATATCCGCTTTACACCGGCGATGCTGTTCTCCATAGGTTTTGTAAGTTTATTTATCTCCGGGGGTTTAACGGGTATTTTCCTGGGGAACTCTACGCTCGATATTCATCTTCATGATACATATTTTGTGGTAGCTCACTTTCATATAGTAATGGGTGTGGCTTCTTTCTTCGGTTTGTTCGCCGGAGTTTACCACTGGTTTCCCAAAATGTATGGCCGTTATCTTAATAATACGATGGCTTATCTCCATTTCTGGGTTACCCTGATAGGAGCTTACCTTATCTTCTGGCCTATGCACTACGAGGGGCTTGCAGGTATGCCACGTCGTTATATGGACTTCAGCCAGTGGGTTTCTTTCAACCAGTTCGGTGATCTCAACAGGTTTATTTCAATCGTTTCTATCATAGTATTCGCGGTTCAGTTGTTGTTTGTGTTTAACTTCTTCTATTCCATTTTCAAAGGCAGAAGAGTTACAACATCCAATCCATGGGATTCCAATACTCTTGAGTGGACAACACCCATCCGTCCGGGACATGGTAACTGGCCTGGAGAGATTCCGGAAGTTCACCGCTGGCCTTATGACTATGGCAAGGATGGAAGAGAGTTTATACCACAGACAGAACCTGTGGGGGCGCAGGAGACCGCTCATTAAACATATAATGATGCAGGAAGAAACGGTGCAGGGTTCCAGTTCTTTTACATTGGCCAGCAAGCTGCGGGACTATCTGATGTTGTTTAAACCGACACTTAACGTGATGGTTGTTTTCTCGGCAGTGATAAGTTACCTGCTTGCTCCAAAAGTTGTTGAATATGACGTGGTAATGATCACCTTGTTCTTTATAGGAGGGTTTCTGGTAGTAGGTAGTGCCAATACAGTTAACCAGGTAGTGGAGAAGGATACGGATGCGAAGATGATGAGAACGGCAAAACGCCCGGTAGCATCTGGAAGAATGTCGGAATCGGAAGGATGGATGGTTGCTCTTGTTACAGGCTTCGCCGGTATTCTGATACTGGGATACTTTTTTAATTGGCTCTCTGCTGGCATTGCCTTGTTTAGTTTGTTCCTGTATGCATTTGTTTATACCCCACTAAAAAAGGTGAATTCCATCTCTGTATTGGTTGGCGCGGTGCCTGGTGCACTTCCCTGTCTTATAGGATGGGTAGCCGGTAACGACGCCATAAGTGCCGGTGGCTGGGTAATGTTCGCCATTCAGTTTGTATGGCAATTCCCTCACTTCTGGGCGATAGCCTGGTTGGCGCATAAGGACTACTCGAACGCTGGTTTTCGGCTCTTACCATCTGTACAGGGACCTACAAAATACTCAGCTATACAATCGATTATATATTCTCTACTGCTGATCCCGGTAGGGATACTTCCCTACCTAATTGGAATGAGTGGAATTGTGAGCCTCCTGGTAGTGCTGCTTGCTAATCTGCTGATGGTGTGGCAATCGGTAAGATTGTTTAAAGAGATGGAGGCAAAAGCAGCCAGAAGAGTAATGTTCAGCAGTTATATACATTTGCCAGTTGTATTACTGGCTTTATTAATGGATAAGATTTAATTATGGATACCGTTATGATTAATGATTCACAGAGAAAAAAGATGCATCCTCATAAGTTTACCTTATGGGTGGGTCTTGGAAGCATTATCATGATGTTTGCAGGATTAACGAGTGCTTACATTGTAAAGCGCGACCAACCTTCCTGGATAGCTGTGGATATGCCGCTTACTTTCTGGTATTCGACGGCGGTCATTTTACTGAGCAGTTTAACCGTACATACGGCGAGAGCGGCTTTTAAGGAGAGGAACATGCTGAAATACCGCAGGCTGATAAGTGTTACTGTATTTCTGGGCCTGCTTTTTATCGTGTTACAGTATGTAGGATTCAATCAATTATGGAACAGCGGGCTGCGTATGAATGGATCAGGTGGAGTGCAGTTTTTGTACATCATTTTCGGTTTGCATGGTTTACACGTACTGGGCGGCATTATTGCCTTGCTGGTGATGTTCATTAATGCTTATAGCAGGAGGAGCCGGAGTTATAACATGGTGCCGGTAGAGGTGGCTAGCACTTACTGGCATTTTGTAGATATTTTGTGGATCTATCTTTTCGTTTTCTTTCTGGTGATAAAATAGAGGCGAGAGATTAAAATCGAAGAGCTTTGGTAAATCTGAATTAAATTGCGAATAATTATAACAAAGTAATATGGCACAAACAGTACCAATGGCTCAGAAATGGTGGAGCGGGGGTAAAAGTCCGTTCAACACGGAATATGGCAAGTTGATGAGGTGGTATTTTTTAATGAGTGACGCTTTTACTTTTGGAGCATTTCTCATTTCCTATGGTACAATACGATACTCAAGCAATGGATGGCCTGACCCTAACGAAGTGTTTCAGAGCTTTCCAGGGCTGGGAAGCGGCTTTCCACTACTGTTTGTGAGTTTAATGACTTTTATTCTGATCATGAGTTCGGTAACGATGGTACTGGCCGTACATGCAGGGCATAGTAATGATAAGAAAACAGTGATTAAAATGCTTGTATGGACCATAATCGGTGGATTTGCATTTCTTGGCTGCCAGGCTTGGGAATGGAGCCACCTTCATCATGAAGGTGCCTGGTGGGGTATGAATCCGTTTTCTAATGCAGATGGAACACAATCCACAACCAACTTCACTAATTTCTTTTTCACCATTACAGGCTTTCACGGGTTTCACGTTTTCTCGGGTGTCGTCATCAATATAATTATGCTGATCATGACGCTTAACGGCGTTTTTGAAAGACGCGGACATTATTTGATGATTGAAAAAGCTGGGTTGTATTGGCATTTCGTGGACCTGGTTTGGGTTTTCGTTTTTACATGTTTTTATCTTCTATAATTTATTATAATCACCAGGCAGCACCTGAAATACTATACTATGGAACAGCATCCGACGCATACACACACAGAGCATCAAGATACCGGAACCAAAGAGATCTGGAGAACGTTCTGGATTCTTCTCGGCCTCACGATTGTTGAACTCGCCATTGGCTTTTATATGTACAAGGCAGGTTTACAACCGGGCTTTTTCAAAAACTTCCTAAAAGGTCTTATCGTCGTACTGATGCTGATGAAAGCTTTTTACATAGTAGCTTATTTCATGCACCTGAAAGCAGAGATCAACAACCTGATCATGACAATTGTGGTTCCCTTGCTTCTTTTTGTATGGTTCATTATTGCGTTCCTGATGGAGGGCAGTTCTTACAATAGTCTTAGAAATTCCCTGGATAGGAACCACAATGAAAAAAGTACTGCCCCGGTATCGCCTGAGATGAAGGGTAGTAAAGAAACACCTTCTAAGGTAACCAACGAAAAACCTGCGCATACTGAATAGACAGTATGGGCACTTTAACATGAGTAAGACAGCTTTGTGGGCTTTGTTTGTGGCGGTGATTATACCAGTTAGTAGTTACCTGATAGTTAAAAGTTATAGTGAGGATGCAGTGCCAATGCCCAGGCGGTATTATTTCGACTCTGTAAATACCAACGTGGTAAATGGCAAGGAAGTTACTGATACGGTATGGCATAAGGTTAATGATATTACGCTTACCAATCAGTTAAGCGATACGGTGTCTCTTCATGATCTTAAAGGGAAAGTAATAGTGGCTGACTTTTTCTTCACCCGGTGCCCGACTATCTGCCCTACGCTTACCCGTAATATGAAGAAGCTGCAGGATGCGCTGAAGGTAAGAGATGAAAGAAAGCTCATAGACACCACATTCGTTCACTTTCTGTCCTTTAGCGTTGATCCGGAAAGAGATACAGCGGAAGCGCTCAAGAAATACGCAGATCACTATGGCGTGAACCATGATTTGTGGTGGATGCTTACAGGCCCTAAAAAAAAGATCTACGACTTTGCGATCAATGAGCTGAAGTTGCCAGTGGAAGACGGAGGCATCGTAGATTCTAATTTCATTCATACCAGCAGGTTTGTTCTGCTAGACAGAGACCGCGTAGTTAGAGGGTATTATAACGGGCTTGATAGTATGGCACTGAACCGGCTGGCTAAAGATATTGTGTTCATCATGCTGGAAAAGGATAAGAAGAAGAAAAGAAACCTCTTTAGAAAATAGCGCCCCATTACAGCCGGCATTTCAATTAATAACTACATCATGTTAACTGCATCTATTAAAAGGAACGATACCAGGGCGAGATGGCTGATAGGTATTGTTTCGGTCGTGGTATTCACGGTGGTCGTTATTTTGAGCCAGGTAAAGCTGGATGCTAATCTCGGATTCAATCCCCATATTTTCGCAAAAGCGAATGCTGTTATCAATTCCCTGGTAGCGGTTCTGCTCATCGCCGGGCTGTTCTCGATAAAAGCTGGAAAACAACTGCAGCACAAGCGGATTATGGTGAGTGCCATTATCTTATCGGTACTTTTCCTTGTTTCTTATATTTGTCATCACCTGTTAAGCGGCGACACCCGTTTTGGCGACCTGGATCATAACGGTATTTTAAGTGAAGCCGAAAGAACTACCGCCGGGTCTGCAAGAATGATTTACATTATTATTTTACTAACCCATATTCCACTTGCAGGAATCATTCTTCCCTTTATATTATTTACTGCTTACCGGGCCCTTACGGCAGACTATTCTGCGCATAAGAAACTGGCGAGAATTACATGGCCTATATGGCTTTACGTCTCCATTACGGGTGTTATCGTTTATATAATGATCAGCCCCTACTATGGTTGATAGCACTAAAGCTGCTCCATAGGGTCCCAGAAATGTTGTTTAAAATCGAGCACCTGGTCGTCCTGCACTTTTATGCCTTCTTTTTCAAGCAGTTCCTGCATCAGCGTTTCGGTAGCAAAATGGTGCCTTCCACTTAGCATACCGTTTCTATTCACTACCCGATGCGCAGGTACTTTTGGCCTTACTTTGTGTGCCCCGTTCATTGCCCAGCCTACCATACGCGCTGAAAGTTTCGTGCCGAGGCAGGCGGCTATAGCACCATAGGATGTTACCCTGCCTTTGGGAATTTGCCTCGCTACCTGATACACAAGCTCGAAAAAGCTTTCTTCCCGGGTGCCGGATGGCCTCAATGTCATGGCTTTTTCTTGAGCCTTTACTGTTCTTTTTTTAGGTGTTTTCATTCCTGCTGCGTTGTTCTAACAGGCTGCTGCGCCTTGGTTCAGGTACTCTGTCATAGTTAAAGGGGCAATGACGGCACCAGTTGCCGCAGCATGTGCCTCTTTCCAGATGATACTTTTCCGTAAGCACCAGCAGACCCTTGCTATTATAATAAAAATCCTCCCCCTCAACTAGCTGCGTTTTCATTCAATTTAATAAATTCTTGTAAGTGTTCATCTAAATCCGGCAAAGGTTCCGGAGGCAATGCAAACCGTAAATAATGAGTGCGGTTACTACCCGCAATGTCCAGCAACTCATAATGTGTTTTAATCTTCAACTCATCGCTCAAAGCCGGATCTTTGTAAATATCGTCATTCTCTTCCACTAATTTCAGCCCATACATCTCTATCACCCTTTTCGTGAACTCGAACAATGCCGGGGAGTCCGTCTTCAGGTGCACAAACCCATCGCAGGAAAGTATTTGCTGATACAAACGCAGAAACCGGGGATGTGTTAATCGCTTTCTGGCCCGGGACGTGCGTAACTGAGGGTCAGGGAATGTGATCCATATATGCTGCACTTCTCCCTTTGCGAAATAAGTAGCTATCTTATCGATATGCGTGCGAAGAAAACCGGCATTTCTCAGGCCTTCATTCAGCACCTGCCGCGCGCCTACATAAATGCGGTTTCCTTTTATGTCTACGCCAATAAAATTCTGCATAGGATGTAATCTGGCTAATCCTACTGCATATTCTCCCCTGCCACAGGCGAGCTCTAAGGTAATTGGATGATCATTACCAAAAAAATCCCTCCATTTTCCGGGCATGTTATCCGGGTACTCCAGCACATGGGGATAAGTCTTTATTGCTGCAAAGCGCACTAATTTTTTCTGAGCCATAAGCCTATAAAGATACTATCTAATGGTTTTGCCGGGAAACAAGAGCCCCATATTACTCCTTTCTGTCAGAAATCGTGATCTGGTTTTTATGATATACAGTACTTCGCGGAGGAATGCTTTCTGTTATCCAGGTGTTTCCGCCAACCATACTGTTTCGGCCAATGGTGGTTTTGCCTCCAAGAATAGTGCTTCCGGCGTAGATCACCACATTGTCCTCAATAGTTGGATGACGTTTGGTTTGGGCAAGTTCCTTTTTAACAGACAGAGCTCCCAGGGTAACGCCCTGGTAAATCTTCACATGGTCGCCTATAACCGATGTTTCGCCAATTACTACGCCCGTGCCGTGATCTATGAAGAACGGGCATCCGATGGTGGCTCCTGGATTGATATCGATACCGGTACGGCTATGCGCCCATTCTGCCATCATCCGGGGAATTAAAGGGATCTTTTCCTTATATAATTCATGGGCTATGCGGTACACACTGATAGCAGTAAAACTGGGATAGGTAAGGATCACTTCCTCCAACGAATAGGCTGCAGGATCGTAGGCAAGAATTAATTCCGCATCCAGGATCAGTTTATCCCGGATTTCGGTAAGCTTCGCAAACAGTTGATCGACTATAGTGTAGATATCCAGATCTTCCCGGCTATTAAGCGGTAACAGGATAGAAGTCAGCTGATTTTTTAAAGCGTCCTGCACTAACATGTGGCGTCGCAGAAACTCTTTTTCGTTATTTACCACCGGGAACAGGTAGTTGATCATGCCCTCTGTAAATGAAATTACCTGTTCCTTGGAGTGAATGGTGTTTGTAATTATAAAGCCGGGATATTTATCGGACTCTTTTACTGCCATAACACAAATCTATTTTAATCTACCTACAAAAACAGACGGGGAATTGTTGCAATAAGCTTAAAAACAAAGCACCTGATCTATTCTTCATTTTCATGAAGCGTCGAAAGGTGCTTTATTTTACCATTATACCATCCCGAAAGGGACTAAGAAACCCCGAACCGATGTAAAAGTACCAGGTATTTGGCAAAATAATTACGAAATTTCTAATGAATATCAATGTCTTTTATAGTAATATTTAAATAAATACAATTATTATTGACTATTTTTTAAATAACGATATTGAGCGTGCTAGCGTTTTCTTCCTGTTTTTAAAGTATAGCCAAAGCTCAGAATAAGTTCCCCCGTGCCAAAGTCGTGACGGGCATCTCCCTTATAAACTTTCAATTTGGAATATCGGGCATAATCGAGCTTGCCTGCAAATTCAAGGTAAACATGTTTAAAAAAAGTGGAACGTATAGCCAGCTCCGTTCCCATGTTCCATCCCCCGATCTGAAACCCGGGTTCATTAGCATTACCAAAGAAGCTGTTGTCAACATGTGGTATTACAGGCCCTACACCAGCTTTACCTATAACATCAAACTTGATATTCTCGTTTGAACGGGTATGCCAATGCCAACGCTTCATGATATTGAAAAGAAGGAAATTGGCGCCGTTGTTTAAATAATAATGAAATCCATCGACACTTGAAAAGTTGAGGGAGGTATCGACCTGTTTATTATTAAGAGTACCTTTAATCCTTACCGGTCCATCGCCAAAAATGAATTTCGTATGGTCGAAGTTGATCTCGATACCCAAGTCTTTCTTATCGTTAAAAAAGTATCCAAGCCGGTAACTGTATTGAGGTATTGTAATAGCTACCGAAAAAAGCTTTTTATCCCATCCTGGCCGATCGTGACCCTTTACTTTTTTGAAACTGTAATTATTTCCCAGCTCTGGCTGTGAAATTTTAATGGTACTGGGTGCGTACCATTCCTTATTGTATCCCCAGGAAAAATAAAGTTCGCCTTGCTGTCGGGGTTTTGAGGTTTGAGCAACAGTATTCGAGGAGAAAAAAAACATGCTTGCAACAAAGGCCATGAGAAAGCCACTCATTTTAATGTTCATCGGGTTCAGAATTGTAATTTAAGTCAAACAGCATCTTCTAGCTGTTCGCTACAAATGGAAGTTCAACAATAAAGGATTTAAAATGTTGCAGAATAATAGAAAATAGTTGTTCAATTACTTAAAAGGATGCGTTCAGGTAGCCAAATAGAAAGATGACGGTTAGGTAGGCCAACAACCTTCAGATCTTTTTCCATTTAAAATAGTGGAGAAAGACGATATGGATATTGTACTATTAACGTTCGAAGTCCTTAAAAATTTCAGGGTTCACCTGGTATTAATTGAAGCGACCCTTAACGGGGTTTCTTTTTCATCTTTGCTTTCTCTTCATTCTCTAACACCCTAAATTCAACCAGCTGTTTAATAAGCTTCAAAGGCATAGGTTGATCTAAGGGGAACTGAATGGAACCCCTGCCTGTTTTATATGCAGCGATCTCTTTTTGGAACACATCATTACCTGAAGGAGTGGCATAGAAACCAATATGGCTTTTAAAGGCTGCAAAATGTACCAGGTTACCATGGTATTTAAAAGTTGGAATGGCATAACTGATAGCCTCTTCCGCATCGGGCGCGGCGCGTTTAATAGTGCTCCTTACCTGTTCCAGAACTTTCTGAACATCTTTTGGAAAACCAGCTATATATGCATCGATGTTGTTGGCAACCGTAGAATTGATCTTTCTATCCATCTTTTAATAGTTTATGATAGTATGAAGTTACTATGTTTCGTAAGGGAATAGAAGGTCTGGAAGCGACATTATAAGGGGTTAAATAAGACAATCGTTTAATGCCTTACAACGGATATATTTGTCTTTTAATGATTTGGGAATATGATTCATACGGTTACTATAAAAGAGTTCTACAGTTTGCCCGATCCGCCACTTCTCGCCGATGTTCGCACTCCTGCAGAGTTCCTTAATGGCCATATTCCTGGCGCCTGTAACCTACCGCTTTTCAGCAACGAGGAGCGCGTGCAAGTAGGCACCACTTATAAGCAGGTAGGTAGAGAAGCTGCCATAATGCTGGGCTTCGATCTCACCGGCAATAAATGGTCGGGCTTTATAAAGCAGGCATTAGAGTGGGCTTCCGATAAAAGAATAGGCCTGCACTGCTGGCGGGGCGGCATGCGCAGCGGAGCTATGGCCTGGGCCTTGGACCTTTACGGATTTGACGTGTATTTGTTACAGGGAGGTTATAAAGCCTACCGGCAATGGGTACTGCAACAGTTTGACAGGTACTATGCACTTATGATTCTGGGTGGCATGACGGGCTCCGGCAAAACAAGCTTGCTTCATGAACTCCGCAATATGGGCGAACAGGTAATCGACCTGGAAGCATTGGCCCAACACCAGGGCTCAGCCTATGGAAGCCTCGACAGACTGGTGCAGCCATCGCAGGAACAGTTCGAGAACGATCTTGCTTGTCAATTGAATGTTTTGAACACAGATAAAACTATATGGGTAGAAGATGAAAGTAATTCCATCGGAAAATGCTTTATTCCCCGGTTATTCTGGCTACAGATGCAGCAGGCAACTTTAGTGGATGTGCAGGTACCGATTGAACAACGCGTGCAAAACCTGCTGTTGGAGTACGGATGCCTGCCACAAGATTTCCTGGTAACATCTACCGAGCGCATCCGGAAACGACTGGGCCCCGAACAAACAAACCACGCCATTATTGCCATTCGGGAAAACCAGATGGAAGACTTTATAAAGATCGTTCTGGTATATTATGATAAGACGTATAAAAATGGATTGGCCAAACGCGATAAACAGAAGGTATTTGTTTTGCCTGTAGATGGTAAGTATCCAGCAGGGCATGCAAAACAGGTTTTACAAATGGTGAAGTAAGCAAAAAGTACAAATAAATACGAAACTCTTGATTATGAACAACAACAATGATATAAAACTGACACAGTATTCGCACGGTGCCGGTTGCGGCTGCAAGATAAGCCCCTCTATTCTCGATAAGATCCTTCACAGCACAAGCAGCAATGTTCCCGATGCCAGGTTGCTGGTAGGTAACGATAAGCGGGATGATGCCGCCGTACTGGATCTTGGAAATGGATCTGCCCTGATCTCGACAACCGATTTTTTCATGCCTATAGTAGATGACCCCTACGATTTTGGCCGTATCGCTTCTGCAAACGCCATTAGCGATGTATATGCTATGGGCGGTAAGCCCGTACTTGCCATCGCTATCCTCGGCTGGCCCATAAGCAAGCTGGCCCCGGAAATCGCGCAGCAGGTACTGGAAGGGTCGAGGGCCATATGTACGGAAGCAGGAATCACACTGGCAGGAGGGCACAGTATTGACTGCCCCGAGCCCGTTTTCGGACTTGCTGTCAATGGGCTGATCAACATACAACATCTAAAACAGAATTCTACTGCCACTACTGGTTGCAGCCTGTATCTCACCAAACCCCTGGGTGTCGGTATTCTTTCTACCGCACAGAAAAAAGGGGTACTGAAAAATGAAGACGCTGCTATTGCACTTGAAAGCATGATAAGGCTTAATAAAATAGGCGAAGCTTTCGGTAGACTGGAATATGTAAAGGCCATGACCGATGTAACAGGTTTCGGCCTACTCGGCCATCTTGCCGAAATGTGCAGCGGCAGCAGCCTTTCTGCTTCCATCGAATTTGAGAAAGTGCCGAAGATTGCGTCGTTGCCCTACTATCTGGAGAACCGCTGTTTCCCCGGTGGCACACAACGCAACTGGGATAGCTATGGCCATCAGGTAAGCGCACTGCCAGACGAACAGCGCTTTATTCTTGCGGATCCGCAAACAAGCGGGGGATTGCTGGTTGCTGTAGAAGAAGCTTATACAGAAGAATTTGAAGACTTGCTGAAGCAGGAAGGCCTTCCGGCGCAATGCTGTCAATCCTTCGGCACCTTAACAGGTTCCCACGATGGTGCAATGATCCGCGTTGCATGATAAGCTATATCTCTAATTTATGGCAAAGGCTGTGGAGTGGTAGTAGGCCCATGAACCACCAGGGAGCCGTCTTTCCTAATCTCCATCCGATCGATAAACACAACACGTTCATCACCGCTGGCCGTAGTACGACCGTGATAAACACAAAACATTTGCTTTCCATCAACAGAGTAGGCAACACTGTTATGACCCGTACCGGTAACAGATCCTCCTTCACCGGTATCTTTCTGCAATACCGGATTGTTGTTCGATTTAATGAACGGGCCTAGTGGTGACTTTGAAGTGGCATAACCAACCGCATAATTCTTGCCCCCGAAATGATTCGCTGAATACATCATATAATAAACAGCCCCCTTCTTTAACATGTAGGATCCTTCCGTCCATCTCCTGTTAGCCTCGGCATCAGTAACAGAGCGGCTTTCCCATTCCGATTGCTTATCTTTCATCGTAATTGGCGGACGTAACATCAGTACTGCTTTGCCGATCGTTCCGGTAAGATCGGGCTTTAATTCTATACCATAAATCCAGCTTTCTTCTATTTCCTTGTAAAGGCCTTGGTTTTTAGCCCAGTCTGCGATCTCCGATTGCACGGGATGCTTATAACAACACCTCGAATAATACAGGTACACCCTTCCATCCGTATCGAACAGAACATTCGCATCAATAATAGGGTATCCGGGATCGAAGAGAGGCTTGTTAACCATATCCTTAAAGGGGCCAGTTGGCTTGTCGGATACTGCCACCCCTATACGGAAGTTTTCCAGTTCGCCTTTAGGGTTATCGCGCCATTGTGCACTATAGAATAGATAAAAAGTATCCTTCACTTGGTAAACTTCCGGTGCCCAGAAATCACCTGTGCACCAGGAGTCATTGGTATTGCCATGATAGATCTGGCCTTCGAACTTCCAGTTCACCAGGTCGGTGGACGAGTAGGTTACAAAGCCGTCTTTTGCGCCTGCACCGGTTCCATACATATAATAGCGGCCGTTGGCCGAAAGCACATACGGGTCGCCCATTGAAACAGGAAGCGGATTCTTATAGGTTTGGCCGGCAACAGTATCAACGGGCGCTTTGCCCGGTTGTGCAGCTGCCCGTTCGGCATTCATTATAAAGAGCGCCATGGCAAAAAGTGTTATCGTTGACTTGATCATAAAATCTGGTTTCAGTATCAAGATACGAAAATAATCAGAGAGGTTGCAGGCGTTTCAGATAGATACATCTTCTTATCTAAATAGTCCGCTATCCGTTATTTTACCTGGTACTCGAACTTCACAGGGTCTCGGCCGCTGATGATCTTTGTAACGAGCCCTTGCTGATTGTATTCGTAAGTCAACGTATCAAAACGTGGTGCACCAGATCCCCTTAAAGTGGTAACAATACCACGATTGTTCCTGGAAGATGGAAGAAAATCGTTCCCGCCCGTTATCATGTCAACGGAAGCGAGTGCATTGGGATGATCATCGTAATTGCTGAAAGTAACAGTGTCGGTTTTGGAAGTATTTCCCTGGCTGGTAATGATTTGAATGATGTTGCCCGAATCATTATAAGTGGCAATTTTGGAGAAAAGGCGGTTACCATCTTTGTCCTGTGCAACAATACCCACGTTGTTGGCATCATAATCCAGAAACGTTGTTTTGAGTACCTGCTCTACAGCGTTTTTTCGAGCCCTTATTTCTACAACCTGTAGCCGGTCTGCAGAATAGGTAAAATTCGATATCTCGAATTCGTTGGGGGTGCTGGATCTTGAAGCACTCATGCTCACTATCTGGTCCCTACTGTCAAAAGCGAAGTCTTCGTAGGTTGTAGGTACCCCGTTTCTACTGAACTCTTTTAAAATAGCTATCTTGTTGCCGATATACCCTATATCGAGAATAAGTTCCTGATTGATATCACTTCTAACAGTAGTAAGAATCAACTCATTTTCAGGATCGGCATCATTGTCTTTTTTACAAGAGGCGAGCACGGCTAAAGCAAGGGCAAAGATGACGATCTGAATGTATATACCAGATTTCCGCATTATTTGATTTTAAGTACAAACTTCTGATAATGCACGAATGCGCGCAATGGTAGATTTGTACCATTGGGAATGGGTCGGATTGTAAAAGAGGTAATTACTGGTTTTAAATAATTTAATGTGAATTTATATGACCAAGGGGATAATGCTTCTTCAGCAGATAGCGAATGGAGTAAATACCATATTAGATGAGTACTTTTACAAATGCAATTGAAAAGCACTTTTTTCTCACTACCAATCCAAACTTTTATAATGAAACTTTATCTGAAACAATCAATTCTTTTCTGTGCCCTGGCCGCTTTATCATGTAACCATTCCTTTTCGCAAGTGGTGCAGCAAAATTCTCCAACGGGCATATGGGAAGGAAAGATCATCATCCCGGGAAATGAATTAAGGGTACTCTTCGATATCCGCAAAGATGAAACAGGTAACCTGACCGCAAAAATGGCCAGTCCCGATCAGGGCGCTAATAATATCCCCGTGGAAAGCGTTCTGTGGAAAAACGATAGCCTGATTCTTCTGGTCAAGGTAATTGGAGGTGTGTTCAGCGGTAAAATACAAGACAGTACACGAATTAATGGCGAATGGAGACAAGGAGGTGCATCTTTACCATTGGAAATACGGAAGGCAGATAAAGTAGTACTGTATCCAAAACGTTCCCAGGAGCCTGCAAAACCTTACCCCTATGCCGAAGAAGAAGTTCAATATGAAAATAAGGAACAAGGCATATCATTGGGAGCAACGCTTACATTACCGAAGGGCAAAGGGCCCTTTCCTGCGGTGGTATTAATTAGTGGCTCAGGTTCCCAAAACCGAGACGAAGAAATCATGGGTCATAAGCCTTTTCTGGTACTCTCCGATTATCTTACCCGGCAGGGAGTTGCTGTGCTGCGATACGACGACCGGGGGGTAGGTAAATCTACTGGAAATGCCGCAATTGCTACCACTGCCGATAACGCTACCGATGCAATGGCAGGAGTGAATTTTTTTTAAACCAGGCCCGAAATCAACAGGAAGCAGATAGGCCTGGTGGGTCACAGTGAAGGTGGGATGATCGCGCCTATGATTACTAAAAACTCGAAGGATATTGCCTTTATAGTACTGCTTGCAGCACCCGGCCTGAGTGGAGATAAACTGCACCGGCGTCAAAGCTTAGACGCCTTGACGAAACTGGGTGTAAAGCAGGAAGACATTCAAAAAGCACTCGCCTTGAACGATGAACTGCACAAGGTGTTGAAATCGAAAGATACCACCAACCTGGCAGTAAGGCTCAGGAGTTTGATAGAAAAAGATGGATCTACACCTCAGGAGAATATAGATATGACCATTCAATCTCTTTCCACACCGTGGTTCAGATATTTTGTCAATTATGATCCCCGACCTGATCTGAAACAAGTCAGGTGCCCGGTGCTTGCATTAAATGGAGCTAAAGATGTTCAGGTGGCTTCGGCTGAAAACCTGTCGGCTATTTCCGCAGCATTGAAAGCAGGAGGAAATAACAATGTCGAAATACGCGAACTCCCTGACTTGAACCATTTATTTCAAACAGCCAAAACCGGTGATATATCAGAATATACCCGGATCGACGAAACTTTTTCGCCAGCAGCATTGAAGATAATCGGAGACTGGATTCTTTCTACTACCAAGCAGTGATGATAAAACAGGAAGCATTTGCCATTTCAATGGCACAGTATTTTTAGTTGTACGTTTTCAACTAAAATACCTTGCAATGTTTTATCATGTTCAATCTCTCATTAATGAAATAGTGGCTGACGAACCAGATCCATCGGCAGCTAACGCATTACAGGAAGGATTAGGTGGTCAATTCGGGGAAATGCGCACTATGATGCAGTATCTTTTTCAAAGTTTCAACTTTCGGGGTACCGCAACTCCTTACCTCGATCTGATTCAGGGTGTAGGAATCGAAGAAATCAGCCATGTGGAGCTTATATCTAAAACGATCGCCCGTTTGCTGGATGGAGCCCCGGAGTACAACGGAAAGAAATTCGACACTCCCGGAAAAGGTGGAGTACCTACCATGGAAATGGCAAAAGAACAACAGAATCCCCATCACTTCATTGTAGGCGCCCAGGGAGCACTTCCAGTAGATGCCGCGGGTAATCCATGGAGCGGGTCGTACGTACACAATCATGGCAATCTTGTTCTTGACCTGATGGACAACCTGGTGTTGGAAGCAACCGGCCGCTTACAGAAATGCCGGATCTATCAGATGTCGGATAACAAAACACTTCGTGCCACTGTTGCATTCCTGATTGTTCGGGATGAGGCCCACCAGGCTGCCTTTGCCAAAGCTCTTGAAACACTTGGTGTGAATTGGGGTAAAGTACTACCTGTTCCTAAATTCGATTCATCCAAGTTTCCGGAAGTAAAAAAACTGCTGGATGCGGGCATACACCGCGAGCAATATCATTTTCGCCTGGACGGATCGCAAATGGAAAAAGTCTTCAGTGGAGCTGCACCCCTGAACGACGGCTCCGAACTGGTCACGTTAAAAGAACCGAGAGAAAGCTATCCGATTCCTATGGCACCAGAACGTCCTGAAGAATTTGCACCTGGCCTGGATCCGGAACTCCAAGAGCTTGCGGATGCATTTACAGAGTTTAAAGCTACTATGAGGGCCCCTAAAAAGGGTAAGAAGAAACTGGGGTAGTATATAAGAAGATTTGTCTGCTTTAGTAACAGTTGCGCTGGTTACGGCACGAACATAACACTAGTAAGAACTTATTAATGTGTTTTGTTAGAAAAATCCTAACTTCATCTCACCATTCGTAAATGATCCCACACCTTATCGAACTCAGATCACGAAAATGAAATGAATAACCATCAAACATATGTTTGCTGCTAAGTGGGATGTTTCTAATATCACAAATTAATTATTGGTACACTAGTAAAGACAATAAATGGAGCATGTTAAGGAAGAATCCTCAATAAATGGTTCCATCAACCAGTTCCCGGTGGTCGGTATCGGTGCTTCAGCAGGAGGACTGGATGCCTTTAAATCATTCATAAAGGCCATACCTGACAATTGCGGTATGGCCTTTATTCTAGTACAGCATCTACATGCAGACCATGCCAGTTCATTGCCGGAGATACTCCAACGCGAAACATCTATTCCGGTACAGGAGATTAGCGATCGGGTGACCGTACAACCCAACACGATTTACGTGATTCCTTCCAATAAAATGCTGGTGGCTTCTGACGGCATTTTGGAACTAAGCCCGCGACCAGAAAAAGGTCAGCCCAATAACGTGATTGATGTCTTTTTCTCTTCCCTGGCCGAAGTTCACCAAAGCCGCTCGATTGGTATCATCTTATCGGGAACCGGTTCAGATGGAACGGCAGGGCTCAAACAAATCAAAGACCAGGGCGGCATTACCTTTGCGCAGGAAGTGGCAGGAGCTGAGTTTGGAGCGATGCCGCAAAGTGCAATAGACCAGGACGTTGCTGATTTTGTAGCGAATCCGGAAAAAATGCCGGAGCAGTTAATGCGCCTAAACCAGGCCCTGCATGTACCTGTGATTGCTGGCACAGAGTCTTCTGTTAACAGTAGTGAAGAAGAAAGCTTCAAACAGATTCTTACGGTGCTCCGCACACGCAAGGGGATGGATTTTACATATTACAAACAAACTACGATTCGTCGTCGTATTCTGCGTCGCCTTGCCCTGATAAATAAAGAGTCGGTGAAGGAGTACATGGAATTTCTGCATCAAAATAACCCGGAACAGGACATCCTGTTTCAGGATATGCTCATACCCGTAACCACGTTCTTTCGCGATACGAAATCA
>JACMJX010000102.1 GCA_014380425.1 Chitinophagaceae bacterium
CATGTAATCGTAGACGACTAACGAAGCGGCCTTATAAGAGTAGGCAATCTGATCGCTGGATTGGCTCACCCCCTCGTAACCAGCGCAGATGAAGTCATTTCAAAACTATTGGCATCATCAGCAGCCGGTTCCTTAGGAAAATTATCGGGGTTTTCACCCATCACTTTATATTTACCATTGTCGCTGGTAATTTCAATGCCGAAATTCTTATCAATGTTAAAGGTGAGCGGTTGTTCTGCAATGTTCTTTAATGAATCCATCAATATTTTTGCAGGAATACATACCCGGCCGCTGTCCTTAGCTTCAATATCCATATGAACCTTCATCACGGTTTCAAGATCTGTGGCAACAACTGTGAGTTTGTTCTTATCAATCTCGAATAAAAAATCCTCCAGGATGGGTAAAACGGTATTCGCATTGATAACGCCGCTTATTTGCTGTAACTGCTTCAGCAGCGCCGATGAGGAAACGATGAACTTCATATTAATAAGTATTAAAAAATCAAAGATAAAAGATTGCCGGTCAAGATAATAAAAATTTATTATCAATAGCCCGTAAACATACGGATTTGCCATGATAACGATAACTTTGTTCGTTCGGAATGGCCATTAAAAAAATTCCTATACAAGAATTTCTGCAGCTCTCAAAAGAGCAGCCTGTGCTGGATGTGCGCAGTCCAGGCGAATTTTTACAAGCCCATATACCCGGGGCTGTGAGCCTGCCCTTGTTTACCGACGAGGAAAGAAAAGTAGTTGGTACCACTTACAAGCAAAAGAGCCGGGAAGCGGCCATCAAGATAGGGCTGGATTATTTCGGCGTGAAAATGCGTAAAATGGTGGAGGAAACTGAAGAAATAGTATCGGGCATCAAGGCCAAGGGGGACAGGCAAACTATAGACTGCAATCCCGATAGCTATCGGGAGCCCACTGTGCTCGTTCACTGTTGGCGTGGGGGCATGCGCAGCGCGGGGGTAGCCTGGTTGCTCGATCTTTACGGCTTTAAAGTGTACACACTTGTGGGAGGGTACAAGGCTTACCGGCACTGGGTAAGGCAGCAATTTGACCATAGTTATAATTTTGGTATCATCGGCGGCTATACCGGCAGTGGCAAAACACTGGTTCTAAAAGAGCTCCAGCGGCTGGGAAAACCGGTGATCGACCTTGAAGCACTTGCCTGTCACAAAGGCTCCGCATTTGGAGCATTTGGCGAAGCTGAGCAACCCCGGCAGGAGATGTTTGAAAACCTGCTGGCTAAAGAATTGTCCCGATATGCCGGGGAAAATATGAACGGAGAAAGAATTTTCGTGGAAGACGAGAGCCACCGCATCGGAAACCTTAACATACCACTGAACCTCTGGACTCACATGCGGAACTGCCCTGTATATTTTTTAGACATTCCTTTCGAACAAAGGCTGGATTACATAACAGTAGAGTATGGAAAATTCGAAAAAGAGAAGTTAGTAAATGCCATTATCCGCATACAAAAAAGGCTGGGTGGACAGGAAACCAAGAATGCCATCAATTTTTTAATTGAGGGAGATGTAAAGGAGTGTTTCCGAATCCTGCTGAAATATTACGATAAATGGTATAGCAAAGGGCTCCACAATCGCGAAAATCTTTCGGCTCTTTTAAATAAAATACCCAGTGCCGGCGTTGATACTGTATCAAATGCTCAAAATATTGTAAATGCAACATCCCTTGCTGAAAAAACTTTTTAGTTGTCTGCTCCTTATTCCCTGCTTTTCATTTGGCCAGGATATTACCGGCCTTTGGAAGGGTGTTATCTATCATGATACTACAAGGCAAACGCTCCGGTACGAAGTGGGCATCAGTGAAGAGAAGGGAAAACTCACGGGCTTCAGCCACACTTTTTTCATTTTTGAGGATAAAGAATATTTTGGTTTAAAAAAGATCAAGATCAGGAAAGTAAAAGATAAGTATGTAATTGAAGACGTGGAACTGATCGCGGATAATTATCCTGCCAGGCCACCAAAAGGCGTACACCAGATAAGCGCTTTGAATTTTACAGAACTTGATGGTGTTATGTACCTGGATGGATTGTTCACGACCACCCGTACAAAGCAATTCCATCCCGCTACGGGTGTTGTACATCTTACCAGGAAAAGTGATGTAAAGCAATCTGCATTGATCCCGCATCTTACAGAGCTCAGATTGGTGAACAAGCTTTCATTTATAAAGCCCGAGCCGGAAGAAGAAAAACTTATTGTAAAACTTAAGCCCAAAGAAATAGAGAAGATAAAAGTGGATGGGAATGTGTCTGTGACCAGTGATAAGATCATTGAAAATAAAAATGTGGTGGCTGTTAAAGTTCCCCATATCGAACTTGGCCCGGCTGCGTATCTCAACGACCGTAAAACTGAAACAATCGAAACTGTTTATTATAAAAGCGACAGCCTGTTGCTCACTTTGTATGATAATGGCGAAGTGGATGGTGATACAGTAAGCGTATTAATGAATGGGAATATGATTATGCCGATGCAGGGCCTCAGCACTAAAGCAATTAAAAAAACCATCTATCTCGATAAAAATGCTCCAGACAGTATTCAACTACTGATGTATGCTGAGAACCTTGGAAGCATACCTCCTAACACCGGCTTGTTAGTGGTGAAAGATGGTGAAACTACCTACGAGATCAGGTTTAGTGCAGATATGAGAAAAAATTCTGCGATCATTTTTAAGAGAAGAAAGTAGTTGCCACAGATGGCACGCCTGCCCGACTTGTCATTCAGGCGGGGATGGGCACGGATTTTTTCGCCACTAATGACACGAATAGTACGAATGAAGAATCTAAACGCCAGAACATCTAAATCATCTAAACCTTAAAACCATCTAAACCTTCTAAACTATCTAAACCTTCTTAACACCTATACTTCAATCCTTTCATGAAGAAAACCATCGTACATATCATTTACAATCTCGGACGCGGTGGCGCAGAAACGATGCTGGTAGCTACGCTGAAGGAATTGAATGAGTATAATAATATCCTCGTCACCCTTTACCCGGATAATCATTTTGGTACCGACCTTCCTTGCAGTAAGTACATCTGCCTTGGTGTACGTTCGCTTCCCCTGCTTCCATTGTATTCTTTAAAGCTTCGTAAAATAATAAGAGACAATAAAGCAGATATGGTGCATTCGCATTTATTCTGGCCCACCTTTTTATCAAGACTGGCGGTGCCGAAAAACATTCCGCTCGTTACTACCATCCATGCGTTCATCGCCAGTTCGGTTGAATACAAAAGATGGTACATAAAATGGCTTGATCAATTTTCGTATCGTATGCGCAAGAACATAATCATTGCCGTAGCGAAAGGCG
>JACMJX010000103.1 GCA_014380425.1 Chitinophagaceae bacterium
CGTCATCCGTAATGCTGGTGTTTCCTGCTGCCTGTTCATAGATAAGATAGCCACTACCCGTATTGGAATTAGGGTAACGTCCCAGCTGCTGAAGCGTTCCATCGATCAGTAGCAGATTAACAGTACTCCCTAACGATCTGTCTGTCGTGTACCAGTTTCCATCACTGTCCCTCTTCCAGTCTTTCAATAACCTTAAACCACTGATTACCGGCTTAGCTCCTGATCCGTAAGAGGTGAATACGATGGGCTTACCGGTCGTACCTGATTTGTTGAATACTATACGTCCCCGAAATACATCGCCGCAGAGAAAGTAAACGGTGTCCCCAGCGGCAATCAGATGTTTGATGCTATTAAGCTTATCCAAACTTTTCCAGGGTGTCGATGGGCTAGTTGCCTGACTGGGAGTGTGGCTATCATTCCCTTTGCTGTCTGAGAAATAAAACGATGCAGAAACATTGCCTGTTGCATGCACGAGAAAAGCAAGTACTAGAATTCCTTTCATCATTAGTAGATTGAAAATTATTAAAAGGCGTTTTCATCTCCTGCAATCGTATTAAAAGCTGTCATGAAGACTATCTTCAAATCGAAGAATAAGCTCCAGTTTTCCATATAGTAAATATCATGCTCCACCCGCTGCTGCATATTCTCCAATCCTCTGGTTTCACCTCTAAGGCCGTTCACTTGCGCCCACCCGGTAATTCCGGGTTTAAGAAACTGCCGTACCATGTACTGCCGAACAAGTTTAGAATACTCGTCTGTATGCTTCAGCATGTGCGGACGTGGGCCTACAATGCTCATATCTCCTTTTAGCACATTGATGAATTGCGGAAATTCATCGATATTGGTTCTTCGCATGAACCTGCCAATCCTCGTTATCCTTGAATCATTTCTGGATGCCTGGTGTGTATGCGCCTTTTCATTTACATACATACTTCTGAATTTCAGACACTGAAAGGTTTTATTGTCTTTGCCGGTGCGGCTTTGAACAAAGAAAATCGGCCCTTTAGACTCCAGCCAGATAAGCAAAGCCACCACTGGTATAAGCCAGGAAAGTACCAGGGTCACTACAAAAAAGCTGATCACAATATCGAAAATCCTTTTCTTGATCCTGTTATCAAGGTCTTCCAGAGGTTCGTGCCGGAGCGATATAACCGGAATTTCTCTTATGTAATCGATATGCATCTGCTTATTAATGAAAAAGCCCAGGTCGGGCACTATCCGAAACCTGATGCAATTCTGCTCGGCACTCTGTATCAGTTGGTAAAGCGAATTGTTTTGCTCGGGTGCTATGGTTGAATATATTTCTGTAACTCCATGTTCTCTGCAAACTTCCATCGCATTATTGATATTACTAAGGATAGGATAGAACGATAACTCGTTTACATTATCATCCTCCTCGCAAAAACCAACGATTTCTTTATTGATGCTTGCCTCTTGCAAGTGGCTGGCGAGCTTTTTTGAAAGGCTGTTATATCCTATAACCAAAACTTTACTCGTAAGCCAGTCCTTCTTTTTTACATAGAGATAGATAGCCAGGTATATGAAACGGTTCATCAAAAGGGCAACGGGTACACACACCAGCGTTACGCTTACAAAGATCCTCGAAATGGCAAGCATGCGAAAGAAAAACAGGTATAGAATAACCAGTAGCAGGAAGTATATATAAGCTCGGCATGATACTTTCGTGAACTTTTCGAATGTCATTACATATTTTTCATTATATATATTGACAGCAAGAACGGAGATAACCCAGGCAATGCTGATGAAGAAGCCAAAATAGGAGTATTCGATCCTGTTCGTAATCAGCCCGTGATCTCTGAAGATAAACTGGCTGATGAAGAATACGGCATTTATGGCAAGCAAATCCATAATGGCAAGGCTTAACTGCAACGACTTAAGAAAACGGTGGTTCATAGCTATTTTTTAATTGAGAGGAGTAGCCACCTTTCGGATAAACTTCTGCCTTAAATACTCCCGGGTCAGCAGGTATAAGAACTTCGTGTTTGTAATCGCATATCTTTTAAAGAGCCTTTTAGGCTCCTGTAACAGCCGGAACGACCACTCCATTCCCGCGTTCTGGATCCACTTTGGAGCACGTTTCTGAATGCCGACCAATACAGGCAAAGCTCCGCCGATTCCTACGGTAACTGCATGGATGCGGTCTTTCATAGCGGCCATCCATTTTTCCTGCTTTGGGCATCCGAGTGCTACAAAAACAAGGGATGCACCGGAACTATTGATCTTCTGTATGATAAACTCCTCCTCTGAAGCGCTCAGTGTTCTAAACGGTGGACTGTACAGCCCGGCTATATTCAGTTCCGGAAAGTTGTTCTTTATATACTGCACTGTCTTTTTCAGCATAGTTTGGGTGCCGCCGTAAAAGAAAACGGGTATCTTTTGTAGCGATGCCCGCTTAAGAAGGTCAGGTAGCAGGTCCATGCCAGCAACCCGGTCCTGCTTAATGCCATATAGCATCCGGAGTGCCCATGACAGGGGCATTCCGTCTGGAGTAATAACATTGGCATTGCTTACTACACTGGCGAATTTATAATCGGAATAAGCTTCTACCAGCATGTGGACGTTTGCTACGCATGTATAGTGACTTCGACGCTCCTGCGCAGAATTCACGATGGTGTGCACAAACTCATCATAGCTGCCCGTACTAACAGAAATACTAAGTAAGTCGACTTTTTTCATTTATTACAGATTTGTAGATTAATAATAACTGCTCTATGTTTTTTTCTGCGGTATAAGTGGTCACATAACTTTCACGGGCATTTACATACATAATGTTTCGCTCTGTTGCATACATGCCCTGCCAGGTCTTTAGCTTGTTCCGGAAGTCCTCCACTGATTCCGGATCGTAGTGCATCCCGTTATAACCATCTCTGATCATTGTTTCCATGGCGCCCATCCTTGATGAAATTATCGGGGTACCACATGCCAGCGCTTCTATTATCACCAGCGGATTGCCTTCATACCAGATGGACGGGAACACCATCGCACTGCATTTCTGAAGCTCTGTAAGAATAGCTGGCCTGGCCTGGAATCCGAGATAGCGGATCTTCGGATTCTTTTGCATAGCCTTTTCTACAAGATGCTCCAATGGCCCCTCTCCGATAATAGTCAACTCGAAGTCCGTTCCATCAAACGCTTCCAATAGAATATCGATTCCTTTTTCTGGTGCAAGCCTTCCTATAAAAAGGAAATTGTTCCCTCTTTCTACAGGAGATAGTTGAATGTCCTGTATAAAATTTGGTTTGATATCTATCTTGCTCTCATCCATCGGAAAAGAAGAGGACGTGAATATCTTCTTGGCATTTCCTGTCAATACAATGAACCGGTCGATATTTTTGAAGGTTCCCATGTTCTTATGCAGCCATACTGTTAGGGATAACCAAAAGGTCTGGAAGAATGAATCATGATAAACCTTTTTAAATACTGCCTGCCATGGAAATGGGCCTTTCAGGCTGTCAAGGAATAGTTTATTATTATGCAGCAATAGGCCGGATGGGCAAAGCAGCCTGAAATTATGAAGTGTATGCACTACTGGGATGCCCTTTCTACTCGCAGCCATTATTACAGAAGGCGAAGCGCTGAAGTGCCAGTTATGAATATGGATGATATCCGGTTTCTCCTGCTCCATCCATTTGTTCATACGTTTCCAGGATGCTACATTAAACAGGGAACTCAGCATGCCCGTGATTTGTGCTGCCTTTCCCTTGGGATTTTGAAACAGCAATACGCTGGTATCGATGTTTCTATCTCGAAGCTGTATCGTCTCCTGCTCTACAACCACGTCTTCGCCGCCTTTCTTAATATAGTTGGTATGTACAATCCCTACTTTCATTTATGCGAACATTTTTTTCAATAAAGACTTTCCCATATACCATGGCCGGTGCTGGATGGGAATGGTTGGTACCAGGAATGTAGCCCTTAGCTTGCGTTGAAGAGATTTTTCCTGTAACTCAGAAATATCGAAATTCAACTGTTGTAGCCAGGTAAATAGTTTTTTGAACCCGAACCGCTTTTCCGCAGGTAAATGCCAGATAGCCAGATGAACATCTTCTCTGCTTACGTTCCGGTAGGATGATGGATCTGTCCAGAGTCTCTTTATGAAGGCATTCGCTTGCCCCCCATGGTAATTGTTTATGAAAAATAGGTAGCTCAGTACATGCGCTTCTTCGTGCAATTTTGGCAAGCCGGCCTCGTGCCGGTTTATCAACTGCTCCCACACCACATAGAAGTCTTCTATTATGGTTTTAATCACAGATACGGTGGATGCGTAAAACTCTCCCGCGTGGTACTGCGGGCTTGTCATAAGCTTCTTGTTGCAGAGGCTTTCGAAGATGGTCTTCATCTCATTCCTCGAGTTACCATTAATCCTATGATTGACGTCGTAATCGATAGAGTATGTTATACACTTATGCTGCTCTACTAGTTGAAACAAAGGATTCAGGTTCTGGGAAATGATACAGTCGGAATCAAGTAACAAGAAGTTATCGTTATTATTGAAATCTTCATGCCTGCTGATGAATTTAAGAATAGAGAATTCATAAAACTGGTTCCTCCATTTATCGGAATACCCTTTCGGAGTGATGTATTCAAACGGGGTGGTATAAATCTTAACATCCAGGTTCTTTAATACATCGTTTACAGAACTGTCTTCAACCACCGGAAGTGAACTGCTGTTGCTAAAAAAAACGAGCTCGGCGTCCGCATTGTAAAAACGAGCCATCGCGTAGAACGTACAGATA
>JACMJX010000104.1 GCA_014380425.1 Chitinophagaceae bacterium
AAGAAGTTCAAAGCTGAACAAGCAAGGTACGAAACGCTCAACACGACTTACCTTCAACTGCAAGGGAGCCTTAAGAATTGCGAAGACTCGGCAATAGAAAATGCCCGGAAGAGGACGGCTTTATTGGCCGATATCGATAACCTCAACCGGCAACTCGATTTTTTAAAGCAAAATAATTCGCAGGCTCTTAAGCAGTTGGAAGATCTTTCCGTCATTTCCAGTACTCAGGCGGAGAGTATTAAAAAGTCGATGGATAATTTGGGAGCAAAGGATAACTATATCCAGACTTTGCAGCAGCAAATGGCCAGAAAGGATTCTCTCAATATGGCGCTTGTAATGAATCTGAAAGGTGCCGTAGGGAATCTGGACGATGAGGACATTAATATAAAAGTAGATAAAGGAGTCGTTTACATAGACATATCTGATAAATTGCTCTTTAAAACAGGGAAGTACGAAGTAACGGATCAGGCAAAGACAGTGCTTGGAAAAGTTGCCACCGTATTGAAAAATCAGCCTGACATTGAGTTTATGGTGGAGGGGCACACTGATAATATAGAATACAAGAGTGGCGGCATATTACAGGACAACTGGGATCTTAGCGTGAAACGCGCCACTTCCGTTGTGAGAATACTACAAAGCCAGTATGGACTGGATCCTGCTAAAATGGCTGCTGCGGGTCGCGGAGAATACAAGCCTGTAGAAGACAATGGCTCCAAAGAAGGCCGGGCTGCAAACAGAAGAACCCGGATCGTTATACTTCCGCAACTCGACCAGTTTTTCAAATTACTGGAAACGAAGAAGTAATCCTGGTAGATAATTACTGGAAAGCTGTCTCAAAAGCAATTTTGAGGCAGCTTTTTTTGGACTTTATCCTATCAACGGCGTCTTACTCCTTTTACAATCTTATGTTGATCCTTCGTTGATACTACGTTGATCCTAGGTAGATACTAGGCAGATTCTACGTACATGTAGCTAGAATGTACCTAGGATCTACCTAGAATCTACCTAGGATGTGCCTAGGATGATGATACTATAAATGAACGAATATGACACAAAAACTACGGTATCGGTACGTTTTAGGGCGGTTAGCTATAAAACGAAGAGAGGGTGCACCCCGGTTAGGATGCACCCTCTCTTGCTGTAAAAGCTACTATTGAATCAGGAGTTCCGGATTTTATCTAAAAGATGGTTCAAGGTTTTTGCCTCTTCTTCGGAGATATTCATCATTATTTTGTCCATGGTTTCCTGGTGTTTGTCCATTTCTTCCAGCAATTGCTGGCCGCGGTCGGTTATAACTATGTCTACGAGGCGCTTATCGTGCTCGCAATCGGTTTTTTTAACCAGTTCTTTTAGTACCAGCCTGTCTACAATCCTGCTTGTATCGCTCATTTTATCCAGCATACGCTGGCGGATTTGAAGAGTTGACAGTGGTTTTCCCGCTCCCCGAAGAATTCGGAGAATATTGTATTGCTGCCCGGTAACCTCGTAGGAACCGAAGAGTTTTTTCATCTGCTCGTTCATCCAATTGTACGTGTAGATCAGGTTAATGGTAGATTTCTGGAAATCATTCCTGAATTTAGGCTGGTTGATATCGTTTTCTAAGCTCATGTAAGTGGAACTGTTTAGGATAGTATATAAATAGAAATTGGCGATTCGTTAGTTGCTCCAAACCCGGGTTCCTTCGCTGCAATTAGCGCAAATATCAATATTTTTTCTGCTTTTGAGCATTTGTTTTCTGAAATCGATATACTCTTTGTTATGCCATACCTCTTTAAACGGAATTCCCTTAAGATCGCCGAGCTTATGACCTGCGTCTTTATCGAAGCAGCAAGGAACTACAAGCCCGTCCCAGGTGATGACGGTAGCATGCCATAGCCGCCAGCAATGGTTTTGAAGGCTGTTTTTAACCGTGTAAGTTCCCTGGCTGCTTTTTTTGTACCTGCTGTATTTATCGATCGATGGAATGAGGTGGTTCGGATCGTTTTCGTAATCATAAATCTGGGCTGTTTTCAGCCATACATCGTCTACTCCTATTTCTTTAGCAAGTCTTTTCACATCTTCTATCTGGTGTTCGTTATGTTTTACTACCAGGAACTGAAAGAAAACAAAAGGTGTTTTACTCTTCATTTCTTTCTTCCATTTTACTATGTTCCGGGCTCCTTCCAGTACTTTGTTCAGCGTGCCGCCGACGCGGTACTGTTGGTACACGTCCTGGGAAGTGCCGTCGATAGAAATGATCAGCCGGTCGAGACCGCTTTCTATTGTGCGGCGGGCGTTTTCATCATTCAGATAGTGGGCATTGGTGGAAGTTGCGGTGTATATTCCTTTTGAGGAGGCATACTGAACCATGTCTAGAAAACCGGGGTTGAGATAGGGCTCACCCTGGAAGTAGAAAACGAGGTAGAGAAGATCTTTGTGTAGCTGGTCGATCGTATCGCGGAAGAAATCATTCTGAAGCATTCCTGTAGGCCTTGTGAATGCACGGAGGCCACTGGGGCATTCAGGACAGCGAAGGTTGCAGGAGGTTGTGGGTTCAAACGATATGGAGATGGGGAAGCCCCACTGTACGGGCTTGCGGGTCCATTTACTGAGGTAAAAACTTGCAAGTACGCAGGCTGCGTTCCATACTCGTCTTGGCGTTAGTTTGGAGATTAAATTAATAGTATCATGCCTGTTGAACCTTGCCATATGATCGTAAAATTAACATAAGGAAGATGAAATGCTACTTTTTGTTTCAACTAAACCTGTGTTATATTTGCCTGATGGCCCGAGTGCGGAAAAAAGCGAAGTTTTTATTCTATATCCTTTTGTTTGCGGTGATAGCAGGTGTTGGAATCTGGGTCGGGAAAAGGGCCAAACCGCACTTTGTAAAGTATCCTGAATTTGGAATAGAATTGCCCTCCAATTATGCCATTCACGGCATAGATGTAAGTAAATACCAGCAGTTTATCGATTGGGGGCTTGTTAAAGAAATGGAAGTGGACGGCGTTCAAATCAGCTTTGCATTTATTAAAGCCACAGAGGGAGTGAGGAATATTGACCGCCATTTCAGGAGAAACTGGAAGAAGTCGCGGGACGCGGGTCTTTCCAGGGGAGCGTATCATTTCTTTCTGCCCGGGAAGAGCGGCCGCATGCAGGCAGCGCACTTTATTTCCCAGGTGGAGCTGGAGCCTGGAGACCTGCCGCCTGTGATAGACATTGAACAAACTTTTGGAGTGGCCCCTGTTAAAATAAGGAAACAAGTAAAAGAATTTACGGATGCACTGGAGCATTATTATAAAGTGAAACCCATCATTTATACCAACATAAGTTTTTACAACGACTACCTGAAAAAGGAATTTGAAGATTACCCGCTCTGGATAGCCCATTACCTTCAAAAGGAGAAACCGCGCATCGAGCGAGAATGGCTTTTCTGGCAGCATAGTGAAACAGGCAGGGTGAATGGCATACTGAGCCTGGTGGATTTTAATGTGTTCAACGGAGATTCTTTACAGTTTAAGACATTATTGATTCCGGAAGCGCGAGAAGTTGCACGGTAGCCCGATCGTAATGGGAGGATGAGTTCGGTAAGTTATAATTTCCCCTTAATTTTACCCCGTAAATATTTACGGATCAATTGACTTTATCTTTTAAGCGTACAGCCAATTAAAAATGATAAAACTGATGACCGAGACTGAATTATACCGGGAAAAGTTTAATGAGCTGTATGCCTGCGTAATTATACCAACTTACAATAACGGTAAAACGCTGCAGGGAGTCATTACGGATGTATGTAAATACTGTGATCACATCATTGTTGTAAATGATGGTTCTACCGATCATTCAGAGGATATATTGAGACTGTTCCCTTACGTGCAACTGGTTACCTATCCCGTTAATGTAGGAAAAGGCTGGGCGCTTCGCAAAGGGTTTGAATATGCGCGGCAGGAGGGGTATCAGTATGCCATCACCATAGATTCCGACGGACAGCACTTCGCGAAAGACCTGACGGCTTTTATCGATAAACTGGAATCCGTTAAAGATGCCATCATTATAGGATCTAGAAATATGGACCAGGCTTCAGTGCCTGGCAAGAGTAGCTTCGGTCATAAGTTCTCCAATTTCTGGTTCAGGGTAGAAACGGGCATCAACTGCCCGGATACGCAATCTGGGTTTCGCGCTTACCCGCTTCTTCTTTTAAAAGATATCCGGTTTTACACGATCAAGTACGAATTTGAAATCGAAGTGCTCGTGAGAGCGGCATGGAAAGGGGTAAAAGTAGAAGCTGTTCCGGTATCTGTTTATTATGCTCCCAAAGAAGTACGTGTGTCGCATTTCCGGCCCTTTAAAGACTTTACAAGGATAAGTATCTTAAACACGGTGCTTGTTATAATTGCTTTTTTATATATCTGGCCCCGTAACTTTTTCAGGGTAGTCTTCAATAAAAAAAAAGTTAGACAGCTAATACATGAACACTTGTTCAACCCCCGCGAATCAGACACCCTGAAAGCGACATCGATAGCTTTTGGAGTGTTCATGGGGATTCTGCCGATCTGGGGATTTCAACTGATAGTGGCCATTTTTCTTGCTGTAGTTATGAAACTTAATAAAGCACTGGTGATCATTGCAGCCAATATCAGTCTTCCCCCTTTAATACCTTTCATTATATTCTTTAGTTTTAAGATAGGAGGCTTGTGGAAGGGAGACGAGGCGGTGTCACTTGAATTCAGCAAGGCCCTGTCATTAGAATCTGCGGCAGATAATATAGAGCAGTATTTATACGGAAGTATAACGTTGGCAGTGCTGGCGGCGGTGGCGGCATGGATACTCACTTACTTCTTTTTAAAGATATCTAAAAAAAACCGCTTCCAGCTATCTGGTAATATTCGCTGATGGAACGATTCTTCTTAAACATATACAGTTATTTTAATAAGAACCGTCCGGTTCTTTTTATTTGCTTTGCCGCCTGCCTGATAGTTCCGGCCTTCTTTGCATCGCGATTAAAGTTTGAAGAGGATATTTCGAAAGTATTGCCGAAGGATAAGAAGATTGCAAAGCTTAACGAGGTTTTCCAGAATTCCAGGTTCCTGGATAAACTTGTGGTAATGGTATCTCTGAAAGACAGCTCCACGACTGATGTGGATAGCCTTGCCGCTTTTGCCGGGCAATTGGTACCGTCTGTAAAAGAGGCACTACCAGCATATATAAGCAAGATCAATGATAAGGTAGATGACGAAGTGGCACTCAGAATGTTTACTGTTATAAGGGAAAGGCTGCCAGTTTATTTAACGGAGAAAGATTATATCGCCATCGATTCACTAATAGCTCCGGGCACTGTTAAAACCAGCCTGCAACAAAATTTCAGGACGCTTACCTCGCCCTCAGGTATGATACTGAAGGAGATGATCAGCAACGACCCCGTAGGCATCTCCTTTATCGGGCTAAAGAAGTTGCAGCAGTTGCAATATGATGAGAATTTTGAATTGTACAACAATTATGTAGTTACCCGCGATCATAAAACCTTATTGCTTTTTATCACACCTGCATTTCCTCCCAGCAACACAGGGGAAAACAAGATACTGCTGAATGGGCTCGATAGTATTATCGACAAGCTGAATAGCGGCAGTTTTAAAAACATAGAAGCTGCTTATTTTGGGGCCAGTGCTGTTTCAGCGGGCAATGCATTGCAATTGAGGAAGGATTCCATTTATACACAGGGTGTTACTGTTTTGTTTATAGTTATTTTTCTAGGGCTTTACTTCAGAAGAAAGCGGGCACCTTTCA
>JACMJX010000105.1 GCA_014380425.1 Chitinophagaceae bacterium
AATAATATGGCGAGAATAATCGGAGTAGCGAATCAAAAAGGAGGCGTAGGGAAAACCACCACTGCCATTAACCTGGCGGCGAGTCTTGCTGTACTGGAGTTCAGAACGATGCTTGTAGATGCAGACCCCCAGGCCAACAGCACTACCGGTATGGGCTTCGATCTGCATAATATCAACCAGAGCCTGTACGATTGCATGGTGAACCAGGTGCCGATCCGCGACGTGATACTGAAATCCGAAATTCCTAACCTGGACGTAGTACCCTCTCATATTGACCTTGTAGGCGCCGAGATAGAGATGATCAATTATCCCAACAGGGAAGGCGTTCTTAAGGAGATCCTGGAATCGATTCACGAAGAGTACGACTTTATAGTGATCGACTGTTCCCCTTCCTTAGGGCTCATAACGGTAAACGCGCTAACAGCTGCCAACTCCGTTATAGTGCCGGTTCAAACGGAATTCTTTGCCTTGGAAGGGCTCGGGAAACTGCTGAACACTATCAAGATTGTGCAGAACAGGCTTAACCCCGCTCTTCAGATAGAGGGGATACTGATGACAATGTATGATGGCCGGTTGCGCCTGTGCAACCAGGTAGTGAGCGAAGTGCGCCGCCACTTCGATGAAATTGTATTCGACACCATTATTCACCGGAACACTAAAATAAGTGAAGCACCCAGCGTTGGCAAGCCCGTAATTCTGTATGATGCCGTAAGTAAGGGGTCGGTAAACTATCTTAACCTGGCAAAGGAGATCCTGCAAAAGAACAACATGACGAAGATCAGCCAGGAAGAGAGAATCATGGAATAAAAGCTTTAGAAACTATGAATCCGAAAAAAAATAACGAGGCTTTAGGGAAAGGAATCCGTTCCTTGTTGCAGAATATCGATGCCGATCTAAAAACCACCGACGGCACGCTAAAGAACAATGTAGTGGAAGCGGCTACAGCTATACTTCGGGTTTCCGTGGAGCAGATAGAAACCAATCCAAAGCAGCCCCGTCACGATTTCGATGAAGGAGCACTAAACGAACTTGCCGCTTCTATAAAGATTCATGATATTATTCAGCCCATCACCGTATCCCGGTTGCCGACAGGAAAGTACCGGCTGATATCGGGCGAGCGCCGTTTTCGCGCAGCGAAAATAGCAGGGCTTAAAGATCTGCCTGCATACATCCGCCAGGCAGACGATCAGCAGCTGCTTGAACTTGCCTTGCTGGAAAACCTACAGAGGGAAGATCTTAATGCCATTGAAATCGCGTTAAGTTATAAACGAATGATGGATGAGCTTTCCTATACCCAGGAGCAGGTGTCTGAGCGGATGGGTAAAGAGCGCAGTACTGTGGCTAACTATATTCGTTTGCTAAGGCTTCCGCCAGATATACAGGTGGCGGTGCGGCACGGAGCTATCAGTATGGGCCATGCCCGGGCTATCATCAACGTAGATACGGTAGATAAACAGTTATATATCTTTTCACAAATCCGTACCAGCAATCTTTCCGTAAGGCAAACGGAAGAACTTGTCCGCAAGCTGTATAAGCAGGATACACCTGTTAAAAATTCTCCAAAAACCGGGCTTCAGCCTGCGTATAAGAAAATAGAGGATAACTTAGCGTCTCATTTCAGCACTAAAGTAAAAATGCAACACAGTAAAAAAGGCAATGGCAGCATTACCATAGAGTACTTTTCGTTACAGGAACTGAATAAGATCCTCGATCAGATCGGAATATCTGCAAACTAATCAGCAATGCACAT
>JACMJX010000106.1 GCA_014380425.1 Chitinophagaceae bacterium
TACACTTACATCGTTAGTAGGAGAGCTGGCTGTATATCCGCCCTCGATGTCACTGGCAGTTAGTCCCCAAATAGAATCACTGTATCCATAATAGCCCTTTGGATTTGCTTTGCAATAGTTGTAGTTAACAAGCGTATGATTCGTGGTTTGGGTAGCATAATTTGCTGAGGCATCATTTAATCCATTGGGATTTATACCAAGGAACGAATAATGCGAGAAAAACAGCGGTCCCCCGAGTGGGGTTCCCAGGGGCAGTTGAAACCCATAATAGTTATTCCCGTTTACATAGCCTGGGGCACCCTTCCATCCATTATCGAATACTGCCCGGGGAATTCCAAATGTTGTAGAAGATGCCGCCAGCACGTAAGTTATCAAGCATTCATTCCAACCTCTTATCTGCATATTCATTTCCCAATTGTAATTCGGGCTCCAGTGCCAGAACAGCGTATTCTGGTTGTTATTTCTAAACCAGTTCCACTCTACCCGGTTACAGATAGTATTGATATCGTTGCGTAAGCCGGTTTCAGTAATTCCCAAACCGTTGAAGTATTGCCGGCAGGTTAGTAAACCCTGAACCAGGTAAGATGTTTCTACGAGATCTGCACCATTATCTTTGGTACCGAAAGGAATAGCAACCCCTGTACTACCATTTAACCAATGCGGGTATGCCCCATGGAACGTTTGGGCGGTATTCTTCAAAAAGCCAACGATTGTCTGCATTCTTGCAAGCCCCTGTTCTCTGGTAATAAACCCCCGGTGAATGGCAGTGATGATTGCCATGAGGCCGAAGCCAGAACCTCCGGAAGTAACCAGGTTATTATCGCCGTTATTGCGCTCTCTAGCCAAACCGCTTACCGGATGGCCAAAGTCCCAGAAGTATTTAAAGGTTTGTTGCTGTACAAGGTCTAGCAGCGCATTGTCTGAGAGAGCAGGGAATTTTCGGGAAGAATCTATTTGAGTAGTGAAGTTAACTTCAGCTCTAAACAGGAGATTTCCTCCGCTTTTAGACTTTAATGCCGTGCTAACACTTGCTGTATGTTTAGTAATCGCATTTAACAATCCTGTTGGTTGGATTACAAATGTACTGTCACCATTTTCAAAAGAGACAGTGTAGTTTATTGTGGCTCCAGACTTGTCTTTTAACGCAAAACTGGTAGCTACTGTACTTTGATCTAATGGCGCTAAAAAAGAGAATTTCAATACAGGGCTTCTGTTTATATTGAAATAGGTAAAGCCATTGAACGAACCATTTATTTTCAAGGCATTTAAAGAAAAAGAGGATGAAGCAGGAGGTGCAGGATCAGGTGCAGGTGCACTGTCTTTACCACATGCTGCAACTAGAAGGAAGCAAGGCATCCACTTACTGAATAAACAAAATCTTTTCACACTATAGGATTAAAAAATCAAAAGAAATATTGACCTCGTGTTTCAGAGGAAAATTAGTTGCCAGCAGGGGTATTATTTCCCTCTTCCTTCAAGTTTGACAAGGGCGGAAATTTCACCATCCGTCAACGCTTTATTGTAAAATCTCACTTCATCCAACTGGCCCGTCATAAAACTTGCCCATGGTTCAGGACCATGCGTGGTTTGGCTTGGGGTCGTTTGAAATGAAGCGGTACCAAAAACAATTTTTCCATTGTTAACAAAACTAAGCGGGCCCGTTGCTGCTACAACTTTAGATGTTGATACAGCACCATTTACATAGAATTTAAAAGTAGAAGTGGTTTCATCATAAGACAGGGCCAGATGATTCCATTTCGTATAGAAATTAACTACACCATCTTTATCGATACCAATTTCCGTGGTTCCATTGGTGATCACTTTTGCTCTGAATTTCATTGCTTCGAGTGTACCGCCGTTTTCAAGAAACATTTCGATATTACCCCAGAATTGATTGGTATTGGCAAGCGCCACTATTCCAGCTATTCCGGCTGGATGTAAGGGGCTATTTACCCAATATCCGACGGTAAAACTTGTCATTCCGGTAATCGATGCAGGAGGTGTGGCAAGAACATAACTGTTCAGTGCCCCTTGCATAGCCTGACCTTTGTATCCAGTTACAAGGGTAGTTCCATTGTTTTCGGCTAATGTTCCGGAAATACTATCGATATAGCTACCGTCGAACGACCAGTAAGCTACCAGATTTGCAGGAGCAATTTCTTTTGAGCTTGTAAATCCCCCGATCACCAGTGCAGGAGCATAGCTCTTCGTATCAAATTTTTTGTAACAGGATACAAGCATGGTACATGATGCGATCATCATGAATGCCGTTAATGCTTTCGAATATTTTATAGATACCATAATAATAGAATTAGAAATTAAGAATTAATACCCTGAATTTTGTGTCAGTATGCCTGCGCTAACATCGATTTCATTCTGAGGAAGCGGCCAAACTTCATTTCTACCCGCTACAAAACCTTTCGGTCCAAACACTTCTGCACCTCTTCCTTGCCTGATCACATCAAAGAAGCGGTCGAATTCCATAGCGAGTTCGGATCTCCTCTCTCTATAGATAGCGGCTCTAAGCGCGGCCTGATCTGTGGTAACAACCGGTGGCAATACAGTAAGGGGATTCGATCCCCGCGCCCTTGCTCTAACTGCGTTCAGCGAATTCAACGCCTGTGTTGTATTGGCGGCACCACCTATTTCATTGGCAGCTTCAGCATTCATCAGTAATACATCGGCATACCGGATCACTCGTATATTTTGTTCAGACCCTTCTGCGCAGGAAAGATACGTGCTGAATGGAACATACGATTTTTGATTATACCGGGGATTATCGCCTATCGAAGCTATTGCATCACCTGACGGTGTGGTTTCACCCCTGAATATAATCGTTGCATCTCTTCTCGGATCATTGGCTTCATAAGAAGCAGCCAGATCGGCAGTGGGAACGTTAAAGCCCCAGCCTCCTCCAACTGCACCCCTCACACCCTGAATTTGTGAATACTGGGAGTTAGAAATGTCGCAATTGCCTTGAACGAATTTCGCCTGTATTTCAAAGATAGATTCTACATTGTTCTCATTAGCTATTCTGAACTGAGCTTCATAATCAGGAAACAGTGCATAGCCCAAGCCCATAACCTGTGTGGTAAGTGCTAACACATCGCTCCATTTCCTTTGATATAAAGCTACTTTAGCATGCAGCGCAAGTGCCGCTCCTTTCGTTACGCGACCGAGATCTGTCGGTCCATAAGACTGGGGTAGTATCGAGGCAGCATCTACAAGATCTTGTTCGATAGCGGCGTACACCTGTTCCTTTGGCGTTCTTGGAAGATTGAATTCTTCTGCACCTGCTGCAAGATTAAGTCTTAAAACCACATCTCCAAACGCACGAACCAGTCTGAAATGTGAATAAGCTCTCATAAATTTTGCTTCTGCCAGATAACGTGTTTTTAAATTAGCATCCATATTAATGGCAGGAATATTTGCAAGGATCTGATTGGCGAAATTAATATTCTGGTACTGTCCGCTCCAGAAATCAAATAACTGGCCTTCAGTAGAAGTAGCCGTAAAATCGTCAAATTTGTTAAGAAAAGAGGCATCTCCCGGACTGCTCCCTTTTTCCGCATCATCCGACGCCAAACTCTCTATGGCCATTGGAGCAAAAGCTACATTGGTCCATCCCCGCAGGTTACCATACAGGGCACTTACGGCCTCGGTGGCATCGCCTTCATCGGCCCAGAATTGCTCTTCAGGCTGCTGACCCTGAGGGTCTACCTCAAGAAACTCCTCCTTGCAACTGCCTATTAATAAGCAGACTATAAAAATACCTCCCAAGAAGGTTTTGCTGCTGTTAGTGATATGATTTACATGTTTCATATTATACAAGCTTTATATGTTAAAAAGTTAAGTTAACACCGAAATTATAAATTGCACTCAGCGGGTAGACATTAGCATCTATACCTGCATTTGTTGGAGTACCGCCAACTTCCGGAGAAAATCCTCTATAGCTAAAAAAGTTAAATGCATTTTGTGCGTTTGCATAAACTCTCAATCTATTTATCTTCAATCTGTTTGTGAAGCCGATTGGCAAGGTGTAGCCCAATTGCATGTTTCTAACCCTGAAATAACTGCCGCTTTCTACAAAAAAACTATTGGGCCTGTAGTTATCGCCACCACCAATGTTAGCGGAAGGGTAGGTAGTTGAACTCCCTTCTCCACTCCAGCGATTGTCGAAAAATTCTTTCGTAAAGTTTTCATTACCGAATCGAAGCCCCAGATTGGCATTATATATTTCCACACCAGATACTCCCTGAAAGTCTACCGTAAGATCGAAGTTCTCATAATTCCAATTGGTGTTAAGTCCGTACGTAACGCGTGGATTTGGGTTGCCAAGTACCGCTCTATCTTTAGCGTCAATAATTTTATCACCGTTTACATCGACATATCTAAAGTCGCCCGGTTTGGCAGTCGTTTGTGATGATCCAGCTATTTCCGCTGCGTTTTGGAATATTCCCGCAACCACCAGTCCGTAAAATTGACCGATGGGTTGGCCTGCAACTGTTCTTGTAGACGACTGACCGCCGGTTGCGGCTGCACCACCTCCAAAGATTGGATTGGAGCCTGTAACTACTGATAAAACTTTATTCTGGTTAAAGCTGATATTTCCCCCGATGGAATAGTTTAATTTACTGGAAAGGTTATCCCGCCAGGTAGCCGAAAATTCAAATCCTGTATTTTCAAAATCGGCCTGATTGGCTATAATGTCTGAGGTTGATGTTCCCAGAGAACCAAGGATAGGAATATTGAAAATAGCCTGCTCCGTTTTTTTATTATAATAATCCGCTTCAATATTAAGCTTGTTATTTAAAACAGTCAGCTCGATACCAATATCGGTACCAACGGCCTTTTCCCATACAGTGGTGGGGGGAACCTGGGTATTGATATTTGCACCTGTATAGATTTGGTCCCCAAAAAAAGCCACTAAATTGGGTGATTGACTAACTCTCAATATGGATAAGTTAGAAGGTACCGATGCGTTTCCGATTTTACCCCAGCTAGCTCGTAGCTTCAGATTATCAAATATATTCTGATTGCGCATGAAGGCCTCTTCGCTTACTACCCAGCCTACACCCACTGAAGGAAAGTATCCCCAACGATCATCACCGAAGAATTTGGACGAACCGTCTGCTCTAAATGAAGCACTTAAGAGATATTTATTATTGAATGAATAATTTACCCTTCCGAAATAAGATCCAACAGTGGCAATATCTCCGTTGTCATTAGCCCTTACTGTACTTAGATCTCCGAGACTGAGGTATCTATCGCCCTCGCTATTATTGGGAACATTTTGTGCTATTGCTCTTAAGCGAAAGGATTTGTACCGTTGCGCTGCCTGACCTAATAGAACTCTTATACTGTGGTTGTTTATTTTCGTATCATAAGTAACTGTATTTTCCAGGATGTAATTACGCGTTTCCGACTTTGACAAACTAAGTTCGCTTATTGCGTTTCTCTGGTTGGAAGTAGCAACATACACAGGTATGAATCTCCTTAATTCCGCTTGTCCAAATTCGCCACCGATGCTGGTTCTGAATAAGAACTTTTTTGCTATTCTTAACTCTGCATAGAGGTTGCCGTTGACACGGTAATTTGTAGAATCCTGATCAAAGAAGTCTAAAGTAGCCTGAGGATTGTACCTTGCACCATCTCCTAGCGGAAAATCCCCGGGATCCCCGTAACTCCCGTCTGCATAATACACTGGTAAAACGGGGTATGCCGTATATATCTGCCGGAAAATATCGAAGGGAACATCATTTGAAGTGCTTGCAGAACCTGCAATGGTATAACCCATTTTAAAGGATTGAGAAACCTGATAATCATTCTGGAGTCTGGCGGTATAGCGCTTATAATTATTGCCTTCGACCAGGCCGTCCTGGTTTAGGTATCCAAGAGAGAAATTATAAGTGCTTTTCTCTCCTCCACCAGCTATGGATATCTGGTGGTTATTGATCTTTGCATTTCTCAAGATCTGTCCAGACCAATCCGTACCTTCCCCAAAGGCAGCCGGATCAAGCGTGTTTGTGCCATCTTTTTCATTTACCAATGTTGCATATTCACTCGCATTGGCTAATTCGACGGGATTTGTAATTTTTTGCCAACCTACATAACCCGTATAGTTTACCGTTGCTTTTTGATTGATTCGTCCTTTTTTTGTAGTGATAAGCACCACGCCATTGGCCGCGCGGATACCGTAGATCGACTGAGCAGATGCATCTTTTAAAACGCTCAAATTCTCGATATCTGCCGGGTTCAGGAAACTGATATCACTAAACCATACCCCATCAACAACGTATAAAGGATTTGGATTGCCAAACACCGTACCCAAACCTCTGATTCTGATTTCAGGCGAAGTACCCGGAGCTCCGGAATTGGTGATTTGCACGCCGGCAAGCTTACCCTGCAATGCGCTTATGGGATTCACGGAAGCCTGTTTTGAGATTTCATCACCTTTTATCTGCCCGATAGATCCCGTGACATCTATTTTTCGCTGTGTACCGTATCCCACCACTATCACATCGTCCATTTTTTGGGTAGACTGAACAAGGGTAAAATTGATTTCCTGTTTTCCCGATACGGATTGTTCTATAGTGTTGTAGCCTATAGCACTGATTACAAGTACGGCATCTTCCGCAACTGTAATAGTGTATTTTCCATCATTGTCGGAAGAAATTCCTTTGGTGCTTCCTTTAACGGTTACGGAAGCTCCCGACACAGGCGCACCATCTTCACCCGTAATTCGCCCTGTAACCAGTATATCGGCTTCCAGCGGGTTATCAGACTTAATCGCTATTAAATTGTTGGCTAATTTTAGATAGGTGAGCCGGGTTCCTTCAAACAGTGTTTCAAGTGCTGTATTTATTTCTTCATTGGAGAATTTAACGGAAACTTTTTGCTGAAGATCTTTTAGCCGGCTATTGTAAACGAACCTGAAAGTACCCTGATTTTCGATGGCTAGCAGTACTTTTGAAATCTCCTTATTCTCCGCATTCAAGGTGATCGTTTGTGCGGTTACATGAGCAAA
>JACMJX010000107.1 GCA_014380425.1 Chitinophagaceae bacterium
GACGTTTATTTTTACCCTTCGTACATATTGCGCTGCCGCGAAACTGGTGCCGCTAAAAGCTGGAATCTTTAGAGAACCTATTACATGAGCCACCGGAAACTGTGGCAGTAATACCAGGCCGGCAGGGGTTTGAATGAGTCCGCCTCCGCCTGCCACTGCATCCACGAATCCGGCTACAAAAGCAGCAATGCAAAGAAGCAGCAGGGTACTGGTAGTGATCATTGGTTCAATTGACAGAATCTAACACATGCAAGGTACACACAAAACAAGGTTCAGGAAAGTTTTATGTATTTTGCGATATGCTAAAGATCGGTCTTATAAAAGAAGGTAAATACCCTCCAGATAACAGGGTGGCGCTTACGCCCGCCCAATGTAAATGGATCCATCAGAAAAGCGATCAGCTGCGGGTGGTGGTGGAGTCCTGTAAAACGCGCTGTTTCGGCGATCGGGAGTATGGCATGGCAGGTATTGATGTAGTAACTGATGTAAGCGATTGCGACATTCTTCTGGGTATTAAAGAAGTGCCCATTGCAAGGCTGATTGCCGGAAAAATCTATCTTTTCTTTTCTCATACCAAGAAGATGCAGCCTTACAATAAGGCACTTTTGCAGGCCATCCTGAAGCATAATATAACCCTGATCGATTACGAATGCCTGGAGCACGAGGACGGGCAGCGTATCCTCGGTTTTGGTTTCTTCGCGGGAGTAGTGGGAGCACATAATGGAATGATGGCTTATGGCAAAAGATCCGGTAGTTTCCATTTGCAGAGAGTGTATGAGCAGAAGAATTTCAAGGAGCTTATTCATACTTATTTCGGACTGAAAGTTCCCCCCATAAAAATTGCCGTTACCGGTTCGGGGAGAGTGGCTGGCGGCATACTGGAAATAATGAATCTTTTGGGAGTAATAGAAGTAGAGCCGGAGGAGTTTCTGGCAAGGAAGTTTTCCTACCCGGTATTTACCCACCTGAAAGGCCCTCATCTCTACAAGCACAAACAACACGGTACCTATAACAGGGAAGATTTTCACCTGTACCCGGAGAACTACAGTTCTAGCTTTTATCCTTACACTACCCACACGGATATTCTTATCAATGGCATTTACTGGAACAATAAGGCGCCGCGGTTATTTGAGTGGGAACACCTGAAGAACCCGCAATTTTCTATCTGCACCATCGCAGATATTACAGACGACCTGGATGGTTCCGTGCCCTGCAACCTGGGCGATGCCACTATCGAAGAACCTATATACGGGGTAGACCGGGACGCAAGGATCAAAACGGCTCCTTATCTGCCAACAGGGATAGATATAATGGCTGTAGGTAACCTGCCCAACGAGCTTCCAAGAGATGCTAGCCAGTATTTCGGGGAACAGCTGATCAAGTATGTGCTGGAAGATCTGGTGAATGGTGGATCGGAAATAATAGATCGGGCTACCATGGTACGCAACGGCCGGCTTACTGAGCGTTTCAGCTATCTTTCAGAATATGCCGGGCTGTTATAGATAAAGATAATAGTCTTGCAAGAGGTGAATAAACTCCGGAGAATAATTATTACCTGCATCCCTAATAGTCATTTCCTGTCGATCAGGTTGGGATGAAGACATTCTACCATAGCAAAGCATTGACCGGAAAAATGTATGTGTAGGTGATTGCTTCACGGATACTTCCGTAATACAGTGCCATCCCAGTTGGCCCATAAGGCCCGTAAAATAAGCCGCTCTGTGAGAAGGAAGCAATACAGCCGCCCTGCCAGCAACACTAGCAAGAGCATCGATTCTACCGCTTAATGTTTCCAGAGTAAGGGATGTATCGTGCATTGCTTTATTCCTGGAATCCTTATTGGAAAGAAGGCTGTTTTCATAAAAAGGCGGGTTGGTAATAATAAGATCGTAATTGTTATTTGCTTTAAATTCCTGCACGGAACAATGATGCGTCCGGAGTTGGTTACTCCAGGGGGAGCTTTCGAAGTTATCAGTCGCCTGGTGAAATGCAGCTGCATCCGGTTCTACCGCGTCAATAACGCTCCCTCGGCTCTCCTGCGCAAACATGAGTGATAACAGGCCTGTGCCGGTTCCTATATCGAGCACGCTGGCAGCGCCCTTTAAATGCGAAGCTACCCAGGAACCAAAAAGGCAGGCATCTGTGCATACCTTCATGGCGGTATTGCCTTGCTCCACTTTAAACTGCTTGAAACTGAAATAGGAGTTGGCCATTCTGATAAAGCTGACAGTTTATTCTTTCGGCAGTTTCACAAAAAAAGTAGAACCCGCTTCCTCTTTACTGCTAAAGCCTAGGGTGCCGCCCATCACTTCTACCAGCTGCTTAGCAATAAATAAACCTAAACCGTTGGATTTCTCCCCCTTAAGGCCGGGTCTTCCTGCTTGTGAGCGTTGAAGAAAGATCATTCGATGCATTTGCTCAGGGATGCCGATACCGTCGTCTGACACACTGATCGTGAAATCTGTTTCCCCTTCTTCTACTTTTATATCAATGTTTCCGCCTTCCCGGGTGAACTTGATTGAATTGGAGAGAAGATTATGAATCACCTGGAAAAACTTGACACTATCAGCAGTAATGTTAAGATTGTCGAGATCGGTTACAAGGCGAAAATGCTTGTCTTTATTCAAAACCACCAGTTTATCCATAGTCGTTCTTACTCTTTCGAGGATATCGAACCTTGTTTTTCTTACGTAGGTCAATGCCGACTCCTGGTGTTCTTCTTTAAGGAATTCGTTAACGATATTGATGCATTCCAGGGTGCTGTCTGCAATCAATTCAAGCTGCTGGCGCACGTCGAACGACTTATTGTCTGAAACAACCTGCTTTGTCCAATCAAGCATGCTTTTAGACATGTGAAGAGGGCCTGCCAGATTGTGGGTAATCATATCCAGCAATGTATCTTTTCGGGCTCCGTAATTGATCATAAAGTCCTCATGCTCCTTGGTTTTGGTTAAATCCTTTACAAAACCTGCAATAGTATTGTCTGCATCCATTACGTAAGCGTCGCAACATAAATGCCTGATCGTACCGTCTTCAAACTCCAGCCTGAACTCAGTGGAAGTGATACATCCCGTTTTCAGCAGTTCATTAAACCTGGAACTGAGGTAATGCCTGTCTTCTGCTTTTAAAACCTTCAGAACGATATCTGAAAGTGACCGGATAGCTTCACCTGTTTCATTAAAAAGGGCAGGGATCTTATCATTGATATAGTGAAATTTTCGTTCGATAAAATTGTAGATAAAGACTCCGTCATTTGAAAGTTGTACTATGCGCCGTATGTCGTGAAATGGTTGGGCAGTGTTCATATTAGTTTTTTAGGAAGCCTCTCGAAGAAGCATAAGCCATCAGCTCCACCGTATTTTTAACACATGCTTTGTCAACCATGTTTTTACGATGCGTCTCTACTGTTTTCTCCGAAATAAAAAGCTCTTTCGCTATGTCTTTGGATGAATAGCCTTTAGCCATCAGCTCGAGCACTATCTTTTCCCGCCTTGAAAAGAATTCGTTTTCTGCCTTCAGCGTATCTTCCATACCTGAAAGAAACTCATTAAGGTTCTTTAGTTTTTTTGAGGTTTCAGTGCAAATATATCTTTTTACTGCGTAAGCCAGCTTAATGGCGTGGATGAGCTCTTCGTACCCCGATTTCTTTGAAACAAAAGCCATTGCTCCGGCACGCATAATCTTTGCTACCCTGTCGGCGTCATCATATACGGAGTGTGCTACCACTTTTGTCTGAGGATACTGTTGTGTAACGATCCCGCAGATTTCGAAGCCATCCGGGGTGCGCCAATCTTCCATTCCGTCGAGATATATATCGAGGATCAATACATCGACACTATTTTTCTCCAGGTAATCAAGAAGCTCCGTCGCATTTCTGGCTTCTCCTATAATATCGATATCCTGATCCTGCGATAGTAAAAACCGGATACCGTCTCTTAAAATCTTGTAATCTTCCAGGTGGAACACTTTTATCCTGTCAGCCATGTCAAGCAGTCTTAGTAGGTTTAGTCAGCCGGACAAAGTTAATGGTACATACCTCAAATTCTTGCCGGGTAGGCAAAAAAGTAATAAAATCCGGGATTTCCCGGATAAATTGAAAGACAGTATTGCCTTAATATTGCAATGCGCATGAGTAAACCTTTTACCATTGAATTCGATTATCCTTTAGATGATACTCCATTTAAGGTTCGCCTCTATGCTATTGCCGAGTCGCTTGTCCATCCTTCCGTTTTTGCCGTTCATTCCTTCAGCCTTTCGGTGGATTATAGGGAATCTTACGGGCAATACCTGCTGCCGGCGCAGGATATAAAGTGTATCATTGAAAGTGGTAAAAGAATATGGGTTCATGCCGGCTCATACAAAGAAACGGCCTTGAGTAGGGCACTGGGTGAGGCAATTGAAAAACGATCATTACCTGGTGCTCACGTCCATTCGGAACGGGCTTCCGGGCTTACTGATAATTCCGCGAATTCTCCTACCTTGAATTTGTAATAAGCGGTAATCGCTATCATGGCCGCATTATCCGTGCAATACTGAAAAGCGGGAATAAAAGTGTTCCATTGGTGCTGCTTGCCAGCATCCGTAAAGGCGTTTCTCAGGCCGCTGTTGGCCGATACGCCCCCTGCGATACAGATATCGCGTATGCCTGTTTGATGTGCCGCAGCCACCAGCTTATTAAGCAGAATGGTAACGATTCTTTGCTGGATAGATGCGCAAATGTCGGCTAGGTTCTTCTCGATAAAGTCAGATTCTGCCTGTTTCCCTTTCCGAAGGAAATAAAGAATAGAGGTCTTAAGCCCGCTGAAACTAAAATCCAGCCCAGGAATCTGAGGTTCTGGAAAGCTGAATCTAGCAGGGTTTCCCTGCTTTGCATACTTGTCTATTAACGGGCCGCCGGGGTAGGGTAAGCCGAGCAGTTTTGCGGATTTATCGAAAGCCTCCCCTGCAGCATCGTCGATCGTTTGCCCTATAATCCGCATCTTGTTAGGGGACTCGCATAAAACGATTTGTGTATGGCCGCCGCTCACTGTAAGGCAGAGAAATGGAAAGGAGGGGTAGGGAGGGTCTATCAGGTTGGCCATTACGTGTGCCTGCATGTGATGCACTGATATCAATGGCTTGTTATGAGCCAGGGCGAGTGATTTGGCAAACTGCGCACCTACCAGAAGAGAGCCAATAAGGCCCGGCGCCTGCGTAAAGGCAATAGCGTCCATCTCTCTCAGCTCCAGGGAGGCAGTTTTCAGGGCGGTATCTACTACGGGTACAATATTCTGCATGTGCGCCCTGCTGGCAAGCTCAGGTACCACACCGCCAAACTTTTGATGCACATCCTGGTTGGCTATAAAATTGCTCAGGATTTTACCGTCTCTGCATACTGCAC
>JACMJX010000108.1 GCA_014380425.1 Chitinophagaceae bacterium
GCCAAAATTACATTTTAACGGCATGTAACATCAATTCTTTCTATAAACAGAGGAAATGCTTCTTTTGATCGCCAAAATGTTCGAAATAGTCAGTATTGCCCGGGTTGCAACGTTTCTTCCCTTAATTTTGTCATCCTGGTAGTCAGGCTTTTTGATATGAGATTATTTCACTTATTTCTTTTTCTAGTGGCAGGCTTTAGTGCATTCTCACAGAATTGTCCAAACCCCGGCCAGAATCCGCTTACTGCATTTCCCGTATGCGGTACGAGCGTTTTTACTCAAAATTCTGTTCCCACCTGCTCCGGTACTCTTTTACCTTCCCCCCCTTGCAGGAAGGATGACGTTGCCGATGTAAATCCCTATTGGTATAAATTCACCTGCTTTACTGCAGGTACTCTGGGATTCCTGATCACTCCGAAAGATCTCAACGACGATTATGACTGGGAAGTGTATGATATAACAGGGAAAAATCCTAATAATGTGTACACAGATGGCAGACTTTTAATCTCCTGTAACTGGAGTGGAGAATCTGGGCTGACTGGCGCTTCGTCTGCCGGGAACAACCTGTTTCTCTGCGAAGGCCCTGGAATTCCCCTTTTTAGTAAAATGCCTTCTTTAATTCAGGGTCACAACTACCTTTTGATGGTCAGCCATTTTACAAATTCACAAAGCGGATATGACCTGGAGTTTAAAGGTGGTTCCGCCGTGATTACAGATCCGGCTCCGCCGGGGCTTAGAAAAGCTGACGCGAATTGCGGAGCAGACAAGATACGAGTTTCCTTAAGCAAAAAGATGAGGTGCAGTAGTGTAGCTGCCGATGGCTCCGATTTTCAGCTTGCGCCTGCATCTGCCTCAGTAATCGGCGCTGTCGCTTTCAATTGCGGTTCAGGGTTTGATAGTGACTCGATAGAATTGACACTTTCTGGAAAACTGCCACCAGGTAACTATACTGTTATTACTACAAAAGGAAGTGACGGAAATACGATTATTGATAACTGTAATGTTGGCATTGCAGAGAATACAGCACTGTCATTAGTTATTCTTCCCAAAACCTTTACGCCTCTGGATAGCATAGTGCCGGTAAAATGTAGCCCGAATGAGCTAAGGTTGGTTTTTAAAAAACCAATGCTCTGCGCCACGATTGCCGCCGATGGAACTGATTTTATGGTAAATGGAAACTATCCTGTTTCCGTAGTTTCAGCGGCTGGCACCTGCAATAATGGGCTTTCTTCCCAAATAATTATTAAGCTGGATAAACCGATGCAGCAGGCTGGTACGTTTGTATTAGAACTTAAAAGCGGAACCGATGGTAATACAATAAAGGATGAATGTAATGAAGAGACACCGGCAGGAAGTGCTCTGTTCTTTTCTGTGAAGGATACGGTCAATGCGGATTTTATTCCCGTTATCCGGTATGGATGCCAGGAAGACACGGTAGATTATATTCACCCTGGAGGTAATGGCGTTAATAACTGGCAATGGGATCTTGCTGAAAATTTAAAAGCGAACACACAGAACGCGATTGCTCGTTATAAAGTGTTCAATACCAAGAACGTTCAACTAATTGTAGATAACGGTTTTTGCATTGATACTTCCACGCAGCGTGTTTTATTGGAGAATTATCTGGAGGCAGGATTTACGGTAGAAGAAGATCTATGCCCTTTAGAGCCCGTGACATTTGTAAACAACTCGAAAGGTAAAATTGCAGCTCACAAGTGGCTTTTTGGTGATGGAGACAGTGCATTTACGGCCTCTCCCATTTATAGTTTCGACAGACCAGCTTCGCCAAAATCTTATAAAGTAGTTTATACTGCCACTGATATATGGGGGTGTACTCAAACCACTAGCAAAGGTGTCAAAGTGTATCCAAGCTGCATTATTGATGTTCCTAATGGCTTTACACCGAATGGAGACAATATCAATGATATTTTTTACCCGCTGAATGCTGTAAAGGCAAGGCAACTGGAATTTAAGGTGTATAACAGATGGGGTGTACTAATATTTTCAACCGACAATTGGAAACGGGGATGGGATGGCAGGTATAAAGATTTAATACAGCCTGGAGGTATTTATGTGTGGACACTACGCTATACTCACGGAGACACTGGTAAACAGGTTCAGCGAAAGGGTACTGTTGTTCTTACTAATTAACTCACTTAACTTAGTATTGTTCGGTATCATTAGGAAACTGCATAGTTTTAACGTCCGATGCATACCTCTTCACTGCTTCTGTAATCTGTTCATGCAAATTAAGGTATTGTCTCAGAAAACGAGGCTTGAACTCTGTGTTTATGCCCAGTAAATCATGCATAACAAGTACCTGACCATCACAGTATTTTCCCGCTCCTATGCCGATAGTAGGAATAGAAAGACTTTCCGACACTTCCTTGGCAAGTTGAGCCGGTATTTTCTCCAGAAGCAATGCAAAGCATCCAGCTTGTTGTAGCAATAGTGCATCCCGCTTCAGTTTTACCGCTTCCGCTTCTTCTTTTGCCCGAACGCTGTAAGTGCCGAATTTATAGATGGATTGAGGTGTTAATCCGAGATGCCCCATCACTGGAATCCCGGAAGACAAAATTCGCTTTACCGATTCCAATATCTCCTCGCCGCCTTCAAGCTTTATACCATGTGCTCCAGTTTCTTTCATGATGCGTACGGTAGAGAAAAGGGCTTCTTTCGAATTTCCCTGGTAGGAGCCGAAGGGAAGATCTACCAAAACGAGAGAGCGACTTACCCCCCGTACTACGGAGGATGCGTGATAGATCATCTGATCCAAGGTAATAGGTAAAGTAGTTTCATGGCCTGCCATTACATTACTGGCAGAATCGCCTACTAATATGATGTCCACTCCAGCTTTATCAAAGATGCCTGCAAATGAAAAATCATAAGCAGTGATCATGGCAACCTTTTCGCCCTGATCTTTCATTTTCTGAATAGTATTGGTAGTGATCTTCTTTATTTCCTTATGTGTAGACATGATCGATTTTTGAATGGAAATGTAGCTAAAAACTTTTGCGTAATATTCTCATATCTTGACACCAGATCTTGACTCGTTGTATAGTTGATGAATGATACCATCTACCAATCCTATTTTAGGAACATAAATTTCATCTGCATTTGCCCAACGCATTACATTAATATAAATGTGCAAAGCAGGAAGAATTACGTCTGCACGGTCTTCTTTCAGTTTGTAAAGAATCATTCTGTCATGAAGAGAAACGCTGTTAAGCTCACTGTAATAGTCTTTAAGCAGCAGTATAGGTAATGGTTTTCCATCTTTTCTTTTCGACATGGAGAAAACCTTATTAATGTTACCACCTGAGCCAATAGCCATGATCTTTTTCTGGCTTCTTGTTTTTTCTTTTATAAAATCCTTCATTTCATCCCATTGGCTGCTACTCACCTGATTCTTCAGTAGTCTGATGGTGCCTATATTGAACGATTTTTTGAATTCTATTTGACTTTCAGTAAAGAAAGTAAGTTCCGTACTTCCGCCGCCAACGTCGATGTATAAATAAAAAAGATCCCGATCCAAGTTTTCAATGATATCCGTCTGATAGATTACTGCTGCCTCCTGATCACCACTGATCACTTCTATTCGAATGCCAGTTTCGGAAAAAACCTTCTGTATGATACTTCCCGCATTTTCTGCATCACGCATCGCAGAGGTAGCAATGGCTTTATAAGAATTAACGTTATACACGTCCATTAGATTTTTGTAAGCTAGCATAGTCTTTATGATCATCTCTTCTTTAAAAGGAGAAATCCTTCCATTCTCGAATACATCGAATCCCAGGCGTAGAGGTACACGCAAAAGATTTAACTTACTGAATTCTGGTTTGGTCGAACCATTGTTGATTACATCGCATATTAATAGCCTTGCTGCATTACTACCGATATCTATAGCTCCCAGTATCAAATTATTGATTATTTAAAGTTTCTTTTTCCCCTGCGTTCTGATTTAATACTGCTTCTATCACGGGTTCAGGTTTTTTTACGGATGGCTTAAGAAGATTGTACAGATAATTGTATATTTCTACCTGCGACCTTACCTTCTTATTTTTTCCTGGCTGTACATATTCATTGTTTAGTTCATTATTCAAAATCCTTGCCTTCACATTGTCGCTTAATTGGATGTCAAAGATTGTTTTAAGCCCTTGCTGAATACTTTTATCCAATATAGGACATGTAACCTCTACGCGGTGATCTAGGTTTCTTACCATCCAGTCTGCCGAAGATATATAAACTTTTTGTTTACCTCCGTTATGAAAAGTAAATACACGGGCATGTTCAAGATATTCATCTACTATGCTAATTGCTTGAATAGGTTTGGTAAAGCGTTTGTTTTGTGAATACATACAGAAAATGCCTCGTACTATTAACTTTATCTCTACACCTTCCCGTGCAGCCTCATATAATTTCTCGATCAGCTCTTCATCAGACAAAGAATTCATTTTAAGATAAATGCCCGCATGCTTGTGTTGCTTTGCGCATTTGATCTCTCTCGCGATCATTTTCATTAACTCCTTGCGCAAACTCACGGGACATGGAATAAGCGTTCGGCAATTTTTCAATAACTGTAGACCTTCACGACTTGGTTTTTCCAAGTAGTTGAAAATCCTATTCACATCTGCCATTATACTCCTGTTTGCTGTAAGAAGGCAATGATCGCCGTATATGGTAGCTGTTTTCTCATTAAGATTCCCGGTGCTAACGAATCCATAATTGATGGTTCTGTTCTCCAACCGCTTTTTTATAAGGCAAATTTTAGCATGAACTTTCATATTCTGTACTCCTGTAACCACCTTTACCCCTTCCTCTTCTAACAATTCCTTCCACTCCAGGTTGGCTTCTTCTTCAAAACGGGCTCTAAGCTCGAGGATAACGGTAACCTGTTTGCCGTTTCTGACTGCATTAATGAGGGCATTAACAATTTTTGAATTGGGGGCAAGGCGGTAACATGTAGTTTTTATTGCTATTACGTCCGGATCAATTGCCGATTCACGAAGAATATCTATCACGGGATTGTAGGAATGATAGGGAAAATGTAGCATTACATCCTTTTGCAGCACCGTATCACTTACTCTGCTGGTATTAGCAAGCAACGGATGCTGAAATGGCTTTTTTCGGGGGTTCTTTTTGGCAAACACATTGTCAGGAAAATCCATGAAGTGCTTGAAATTATGAATCCTGCCGCCAGGAATAAGATTATCTCTCTTGGTAAGGTTCATTCTGCGCATCAGGTATTCCAGAAGCCCTGCATCAATCTCCTTGTCGTACACAAATCGAACAGGCTTCCCTTTACGTCTGTTGCGAAGGCCCTTTTCAATCTTCTGAACGATGTTAGTAGAGATATCATTGTCCATGTCAATTTCCGCATCTTTAGTAACTTTAAAAATCCAGGAATCATACTTATCATAGCCGAAATAGGAGAATATAGCAGGGAGATTGAAGCGGATCACATCTTCCAGCAGAATGATATGCTGCTCACCAGGAGGAGATGGCAGCAACTTAAATCTCCCATTTCTTTTACTAGGCACCTCTACCAGCGCGTACTTTTGTTTGTAGGCAGAATCCTTTTTAGACAACACTACCCCTAGATAAATGGATTTATCTCTGAGATAAGGGAATTGTGGGATGCTTTCGATCATAAGTGGTATAAGATTCGAATGCACTTCTTCTTCAAAATATGATTGTACAAAGAGTTTCTGTTCTTTATTAAGTTGTTTTTCATTGACCAGAAAAATCTTTTCCTTCGCCATTTCCCGCTGGATTTCTTCCCATATGCGATTGAATTCATTCTGCTGACGCAAATTGGTAAACTGGATCTGTTCGAGAATCATGCCTGGATCCTGTTCAAGGTGCATATTGAGGGCGGGCTTACTGCTGAACTCTATCATTCTTTTTAGAGTCGCAACCCTAACTCTGAAGAACTCGTCAAGATTGTTGGAAAAAATTCCAAGAAATCTTATTCTTTCGCGGAGTGGAACTGATGAATCCGCGGCTTCCTGCAAAACACGGGCGTTAAAGGAAAGCCAGCTTATATCTCTTCCTATCGTTTTTCGCTTCATTTCAGTCATTTGACGCCAATTTTAAAAGTAAGTACCACCATATGTCTTCTAGTTCTGAATTCTTCAGATCAATCCTCCACTGCCATTCAAAATGGCGAAAAGTACCATTTTTTGCAATCTGGCCAAAAAAACGGCTCTTTTATTTTGCTAGGTAAATAGATTTGACGACCTTCGCCGTCCAAAATTTCACAATTTATGGCCAGAGTATGTCAGGTTACAGGTAAAAAGCCTATCACAGGAAATAGCATTTCCCATTCCAATATTAAGACAAAACGCAGGTTTTTGCCAAATTTAATGACCAAACGTTTTTTCCTTGCCGAAGAGGACACCTGGATTACGTTGAAGTTGTCGGCAGAAGGAATCCGTACTATCAATAAGAATGGGTTATATACGGTGGTGAAGGAATTGAGAGCTCAGGGGGAGAAAATTTAATTTACATTGGAGGGATTCATAGTCCTGCTCATGACTAACATTTAAAATTATTCGCAATGGCAAAGAAAGGCAATAGGGTACAGGTTATTCTGGAATGTACCGAGCATAAAACAAGTGGAAAACCCGGCACAAGCCGGTACATCACTGAAAAAAACAAGAAAAACACTCCGGAACGTATCGAGTTGAAGAAATTCAACCCTATATTGAAGAAAGTAACTGTACATAAAGAAATTAAGTAATCAGTATATAAATTAATCTACTATGGCAAAAGCAGCAAAAACAGCGATTAAGACCAAAGACCAGAAGGCTGCCGCTGAAGCAAAGAACTGGACTAAAGTAGTTAAGGCTGTTCGTAGTCCTAAAACCGGTGCTTATACTTTTAAAGAGGCTATCATACACAAGGATAAGGTGAAGGATTTCTTATCAGAAAAATAAATTAAGAACAGATCTGTTCCTGCAAGGCATAGGGCACAAGAACTTTAAAGGACTTGTGCCCTATGCCTTGTTTGTTGTGTCTAGCATCTTAACTTGCGTCATCTTAATTGAAACATTATGGGCTTGTTTGATAAGTTGTTCGGGAAAAAAGAAAAAGAAAGCCTTGACCAGGGGCTGCAGAAAACAAAGGAGAGCTTTATGTCCAAGATGACAAAAGCAATAGCGGGAAAGAATACAGTGGATGATGAAGTACTGGACAGTCTTGAAAATGCACTCGTTAGCGCTGATGTTGGAGTTGAGACAACGGTGAAGATCATCAATAATATAGAAAAAAGGGTTGCGAAAGATAAGTACTTGAATACTACCGAGCTTAACAGATTGCTTCAGGAAGAAATGGAAAATATTCTCGTGGATGCCCCCGCCTCTAACAGTTATGCATTTACAACAGCACTTCCTTCTAAACCTTACGTTATTCTTGTGGTAGGGGTTAATGGAGTAGGTAAAACCACTACAATAGGTAAGCTTGCCTACAATTTTAAAAAGGCAGGTAAGTCTGTTCTTTTAGGTGCTGCGGATACGTTTCGAGCTGCTGCAGTTGACCAGCTTACTATTTGGAGCGAAAGAGCTGGAGTACCGATCGTAAAGCAGGATATGGGATCTGACCCGGCAGCGGTTGCTTTTGATACGGTACAGAGCGGTGTAGCTAGAAAATCCGATGTGATTATCATTGATACTGCAGGTCGCTTACACAATAAGGCCCACCTGATGGAAGAACTAACAAAGATAAAACGTGTCATGGGGAAAATCATTCCCGAAGCACCGCACGAAGTTTTGCTGGTTCTTGACGGCTCCACCGGTCAGAATGCATTGGAGCAAGCCAGACAATTCACGGCAGCCACCGAGGTTACTTCCCTTGCAATAACCAAACTGGATGGTACTGCTAAAGGTGGTGTTGTACTGGCTATTGCTGATCAGTTTCGCATTCCTGTTAAATTCATCGGAGTGGGGGAGCAGATGGATAACCTTCTGGTTTTTGATAAGCACGAGTTTATAGACAGCCTGTTTAAACTTCAGTAAAAGACTTTTAAAAAGTATATCTGTCCGCTAAACCTCCCGATATTTATTGTGTACTTTTGCAACCTAATGAGAACAAAATATTTAGGAAGAGATAAAGTGAATATCATTACCCTGGGCTGTAGTAAAAACCTGGTAGATAGTGAAGTACTGAGCGGTCAACTTGCTGCTAATGACATCGAAGTAGTGCATGAAAATAAAAAACTGGATCATAACATTGTCGTAGTTAATACCTGCGGATTCATAGATAAGGCCAAAGAAGAAAGTATCAATACAATTTTTAATCAGCTTGAATTGAAGAGAAGGGGGAAGCTTGATAAGGTATATGTTACCGGGTGTTTGAGCGAGCGGTACCGCAGTGATCTTGAATCCGAAATGCCCGAAGTAGATGCGTGGTTTGGAACGATGGAATTGCCACTTATATTAAAGAAGTTTGAAGCCGACTATAAAAGTGAGCTGATAGGTGAACGTTTGCTAAGTACACCGCAACATTACGCCTATTTAAAAATTAGCGAGGGATGTAACCGTGCTTGCTCTTTCTGCGCGATCCCACTGATGCGGGGAAAGCATATGAGCCGAACTATTGAAGATTTAGTGAAGGAGGCAGAGAGCCTTGTAAAAAGGGGCGTCAAGGAAATCTTGCTGATAGCACAGGAACTTACTTATTATGGCCTTGACCTCTATAAAAAAAGAGAACTTCCCCGGTTGTTGCATGCACTTGCGGATGTGAAAGGACTAGAATGGATCCGTCTTCATTATGCCTACCCGTCTAAATTTCCCATGGAAATACTTGATGTTATGAGGGAACGGGAAAATATCTGCAATTATTTAGACATGCCTTTGCAGCACGCCAGCAATAACATGTTGAAAGCTATGAGAAGAAATATTACGCGAGGAGAGATGAGCGATTTGATTTATGGCATTCGGAACAAGGTACCGGGCATTTGCCTGCGGACAACACTCATTGCCGGCTTTCCCGGAGAAACCGAAGCGGATTTGGAAGAACTAAAAGCATTTTTAAAGGAGCACCGTTTCGACAGAGTAGGTATTTTCTCTTATAGTCATGAAGAAAATACATCAGCGCACCTCCTGATTGACAATATACAGCAGGAGGAAAAAGAGCGCCGAGCACAGGAAGTAATGGATGTGCAGCAGGAAATAAGCTATGAGAAGAACCAGGAAAAGATAGGTAAAATCTTTAAAGTACTTGTAGATAAGAAAGAGTCTGGCCGGTATATGGGCCGTACTGAATTTGACAGTGTGGAAGTTGATAACGAGGTAATCATCAACACTTCAACAAGGCTGAGACCAGGGGATTTTGTAAATGTAAGAATTACTAAAGCTTATGATTATGATTTGGAAGGTGATGTAGTGATTTAGCGGTTCACAATAATCTTGGCTTTGTAGTCTTCATTCGTTCTTTTATTACGGGCGTTCACAACATGCAAACCATTTGGCAGTGTTGGCGATAATGATATAGTCACCCCGGCATTCTGTCGAACGTTCGATTGTTGCAATAGCTGTCCTGAAAAAGAAAATATTGATATATACCAGTCATCGTCGCTACTACTTCCTGGCAAGGAAAGATGCACGATGCCTGAGGTGGTGGTAGGATACACGTTGAAACCTGTATTGAGCTGTGTCGACGTAAAAGAGCCATTTCTCTTAAGAACAGCAGTATGCACTTTTGAGTAAATAACGGTACCATTTTTACCCGTACGTTTTACCCTGAAAAATGCTTTGTCTCCATCACCTCTCTGTGTCTGATACAAATAATGGTAATTATTGCCATTCCTGCTATTTGAGGTTTGCCTGTTTATAACAGTATAGATCTTGCCATCGTTACTTTTAAGCAATTCATAAGAGCCCTCCATAAAATTATCCTTCGAATTCCAATATAGTAAAAGTCCAGTGAATTGTTGGCTGCCATTTAATTCGATTTCGCCCGAAGCGAGAATCTCGGCGGGGCAAAAATTATACATTAACGTTACTATTACCGAGTCTCTGGTAATTTGATTGGACAGAGATATATTAGGATTACCATATCCGCCTGCCTCCGTAAAGGTTTTATAGGTAAGATATAAACTGTCGGATCCCATGAAAGGGACCACGTTCTGATCGAAGGTTTCAGTTATAACCTTTCCATTAAAAATGGTCAAGTTATAATCAGTAGCTCCAGGCGGTACTCCAGTACCCGGAGAAATATATTTGATTAGTTTTGGATTAGAGGCGTTGTTTTCATCCAGCACCGTCACTGGTTCAGAATTGGAGGGTGATGAAGCTTGAAGAGTGTCAATTCGATTTATAATAACATTGTAATTACCCGCAGTTATGTCGGTGTTGGTAAGTGTATATGAATAATACGAGTAAAATTTCGAGCTTACACTTACGGAATAAAGTGTTCCTAGAGAAGGATCGAACATAGGAAGGGCGTACCCATTATTACCACTTCCTACCATTGTTGATGTGGACACCATAGTTTGATAAGGATTTCCTCCGGAACATTGCGCTTCCGCGCTTTCAGTAAGAAAAATACAAAATACTCCTATAGAGGCGCCAACAGTACGGATTATAGTAGAGAGTATCATAGGTTTAGATATTGGATTGGATATTGTAAATCTTAAACGTAAACTGTCTGTAAATATGATACCGAAAGCTATAATTTTTTCCTCCCCGCGAACTTATAGTCTCTTTTTGCATTATTGTAATTGGTTATCGCTAAACAGATAGATGTAAGTATCTACCTTAGCAGTATTTCCCCTATTTTTATGATCAATATGGATTTTACTTCCTCCCGTATAGAATTTGAACACGCCGGCGGCTTTTCCCCAATTGTTAGGGATTACCTCAAGAGCGAGCCTCTTTTAAAATCATTTTATGAGCATCCTGTTAACATACAAGGGATTGCTGCCGCGATAAAAGAAAGGGAGAAATTTGGAGTAGATCGAAATTTACTCGTAACCGAGCTTAAAAGGCAATATGAAGGAACACCGCTTTCTAAAGAAGTGGAGAATAATATAAGTAGTCTTCTTCGTGAAAATACATTTACAATAGTGACAGCCCACCAGCCAAATATTTTCACAGGTTATCTTTATTATTTCTACAAAATAATTCACACGGTAAAACTTTCTGAAAAGCTACAAAATCATTTTCCTGATTACAACTTTGTCCCCGTCTTCTATATGGGAAGTGAAGACGCTGACTTTGACGAATTGGGGAGCATTTACCTTGAAGGTGAAAAAATAACATGGGACACAAATCAGAAAGGCGCTGTAGGAAGAATGTCTCCTCGGGGGCTTGAAAAGATTATAAGCCGGATATCAGGAGAACTTTCCATTTTCGAATACGGTTCTGAACTAATTGCCCTCCTTAAGGAATGCTACATTGAAAGTGCTGATATAAAAACTGCAACGTTCCGCCTTATAGATCGCCTTTTCTCAGCTTATGGAGTAGTCGTGCTGATTCCGGATAACGGCAACCTGAAAAGGGTAATGATTGATATTTTTAAAGATGATCTACTCCATCAAGCACCATCTTCTATAGTAGAAAAAACGCTCACAAATCTTTCTGCACATTATAAAGTACAGGCAAACCCGAGAGAAATTAATCTTTTCTATTTAAAGGAGGATATTCGGGAAAGAATTGTGAAAAGCAATGCAGGATGGAAAGTAGTAGGACAGGACATTTACTTTAGCCAGGAAGAACTCTATAGGGAATTATCAGAGTACCCGGAGAGATTCAGCCCTAACGTAATCCTTCGAGGGTTGTTCCAGGAGATGATATTGCCTAATCTGGCATATATCGGTGGCGGGGGAGAGCTCGCTTACTGGCTCGAACTTAAAGATCTTTTCGTGCATTACAAGATTCCATATCCTGTTATTATTCTTAGAAATTCTTTTCTTATAGTCGAACAAAAGTGGAGCGAGAAAATTGCTAAACTTGGATTTGAAGTGGCTGATTTTTTTAAAGAAGAAAGTGGACTGGTGGCGGAAATGGTCAAACGAGCTTCTGCCTTACAGCTTGATCTTACTAGTGAAATACGGGAAGTTGAAATGTTTTATATTCGATTAAAAGAGATATCGGGTAAGGTAGATCCTACACTGGAACCTCATGTGAGTGCTCTTATGACCCAAGCAACCATTAAATTGAAGGCCCTCGAGAGAAAATTGCTCAAAGCGGAGAAGAAAAAATTTGAGGCGGGCCAAAGACAGATAGGTGCAATTAAAAAAGCACTTTTCCCTGGCGGAAAGCTTCAGGAAAGAGTAGATAATTTTTTGCCTTACTATGCCAGGTATGGGAAGAATTTCTTAAAAGTGATTTATGATCATAGTCCTGCCCTAGACCCACAATTTATCATTCTCAAACATCCGCAAAACAAAGAAGGTTCTCTTCCACTTCTCTGAAAAATTAGATTAATATTCATTATAACCTTTAAAAGGGGTTAATCGAAACCATTCGCCCAACCTTCATTTCTTAATTTGTCTACTTTAGTAAGTACCTCCCTGCTAAGACTTTTTTTGTACTCATCTACTTTAGCAGCAATGGTTTCATCGAAGGCCCCTATAACACTCGCTGCAAAAATACCAGCATTTTTGGCTCCGTTCAAAGCCATTGTCGCCACAGGAATCCCACCAGGCATTTGGAGAATTGATAATACAGAATCCCACCCGTCGATCGAATTAGACGATCTTATGGGCACTCCAATTACGGGTAAAGATGTAAGGGAGGCTATCATTCCGGGGAGATGAGCCGCTCCACCTGCGCCCGCTATTATAACCTTGAGGCCTCTTGATCGTGCAATGGTTGCATAATCTACCATTCGTTGGGGGGTGCGGTGTGCAGAAACAATCGTGAGCTCATATGAAATGCCAAAAGACGTCAGCATTTCCGCAGCTGCCTGCATAATATCCAGGTCGCTGTCGCTGCCCATAATGATTCCTGCCAAAGGGTTCATAAGCACAATTTAGAGGCAAAGAAAAGATTTTAATTACAAACCAACTGGAAATTGAAGAATAAGTCGTCTAAACGCAATCTGCGGCAGAAAATGCAGAATGTGCCAGAAGATCACATACATTCTCCTTTTGTTTTACTGTCAGGCCCTTATATTGCTAATAAATAAAGATAAAGCGCAATGCAATTATATTTGTTCCTGTACTACTTTAAATCTGTATTAAATGCGTCTGTCGAGTAAGGTTATTTCGTTCGCTGCTCTTGCTGGTTCTATTTTTTTTACGGCATGTAAAGGTAAGCCAGATCCTGTGCGCCCAAGAGATTCCGGTCCGGTAAGTGTCGACGTAATGATAGCTGCTACCAACCCAATCAGTAACAATGTAGAGGCAAACGGGACCGTTTTAGCAAATGAATACGTCGAACTGCAACCGGAACTAAGCGGTCGGCTGACCTACCTTAATGTACCGGAAGGCGATTTTATAAAAAAAGGAACTGTAGTAGCGCGGATAAATGATGTGGATCTACAAGCCCAGCTAGTAAAGTCGAAAGTGCAGTCTGAACTCGCAGTTCAGAATGAACAACGGCTGCGGAAATTACTTGACATCAATGGAGTAAATCAGGCGGATTATGACGCAGCACTTAACCAGGTAAACAGCTTGAGAGCAGATGTAGCTATTACAAAGGCCGCAATAGAAAAAAGTATCGTCAGAGCTCCTTTTAGCGGGATCATCGGGCTAAGGCAGATAAGCCCCGGTGCTTATGTTTCGCCCACCACTATAATCGCTACCCTTCAGCAAGTGGATAAGATCAAAATAGACTTTACGCTTCCTGAAAGCTACGGCAGCAGTATCCGGAAAGGCAGCATTGTAAATGTAATAGCGAATGAACCGAATGAAGGGCGAAAGGCCGTTGTAATAGCGGTGGAACCTCAAATTAATCCTACTACCCGTAATCTCCGGGTAAGAGCGGTTATGCAACAGCAAAAGGGAGGTCAACCAGGTGCGTTTGTAAAAGTGACACTTAACACCCAATCGAACAGGTCGGCTATTATGGTGCCTTCTAACTGCATTATTCCTAATGATGTGGAAAAGCAACTTATAATTGTCAAAAACGGAAAGGCAGCATTTGTGAATGTTGAGACTGGCTTGCGAGACGCCAATAATGTGGAGATTGTAAAAGGCTTAACAGCAGGCGACAGCGTAGTAATAACGGGAGTATTATTCGCGCGAGATAAGGCCCCTGTTAAGGTTAGGAGTGTTAAAACAAGTAGTCAGTTGCTTACCGATAACAAGCCTGACTAACAATTAATATACTTCACGTTTAGTAGCAAAAGCAAGCTCATACAATCATTTTTTAAGATCAGACTAATACCATGAATATTTCGGAACTATCTTTAAAGCGACCGGTACTCGCTACAGTTATGAATCTCATGCTTGTTTTGTTTGGAGTAGTCGGTTTTACATTTCTTGCGGTGCGCGATTACCCTGCTATCGATACACCCATTATTTCAGTAAGTACATCATATACTGGCGCAAATGCAGACATTATTGAAAGTCAGATTACTGAACCCCTCGAGAAACAAATCAACGGAATACCGGGGATACGGACCATAACATCATCAAGTGCCCTAGGTAATAGCCAGATCACTGTTGAATTTAATTTAGGAGTGGATCTGGAAGCTGCAGCGAGTGACGTGCGAGACAAAGTAAGTCAGGCATCACGGAGCCTGCCGCAAGATATTGATGCACCTCCGGTAGTTGCAAAATCAGACGCCAACAGCGATTTTATCCTTATTCTAGCGGTGCAGAGTCGTACTAAAAGTTTACTAGAACTCAGCGACTATGCGGAGAACGTGTTGCAGCAGCAATTTCAAACAATCGACCAGGTAAGTGCCGTCAACATCTTCGGTCAGAAACGATATGCCATGCGGATATGGGTAGATCCGGACAAAATGAGCGGATTCGACATTGCCTTCACCGATGTAAGACAAGCACTCGAGAGTGAAAATGTAGAACTTCCACCTGGAAAGATTTATGGGAACAATACTGATCTTGCAATCAAGGCATTGGGCAGACTTACCACAGAAAAGCAGTTTCGCGACCTGATTATACGACAGGATGTAAATGGGATTATCCGGCTGGGAGACGTAGCCAAAGTAGAACTGGGGCCAGAGGAACTGGAACAAAGCTGGAAGTACAATGGGGTAAATGCCGTAGGACTTGCCGTAATACCGCAACCGGGTGCCAATAACATCCAGATAGCTGACGAGTTCAATAAGCGGCTTGAAGATATCAGACGTTCTAACAAATCAGACGTGGAACTAAATGTATTGGTCGATAACACCAGAAATATTCGTCAATCACTAGCGGAAGTTGAAGAAACTCTGCTAATCTCATTTGTATTGGTGGTGCTGGTGATCTTCCTGTTCTTTCGTAATTGGCTAACAGCACTCAGGCCCCTGATAGACATCCCTATTTCGCTGGTCGCCACTTTCTTCATCATGTATATTGCCGGCTTTTCCATCAATATTCTAACGCTTCTTGGAATAGTTCTGGCAACAGGGCTAGTTGTAGACGATGGAATTGTGGTTACAGAAAATATATTCCGGAAAATGGAACAGGGCCTGCCCGTTCGGAAAGCCGCCCTGGAAGGAAGCAAGGAAATATTTTTTGCAGTCATATCAACCTCTATAACCCTCGCGGTTGTTTTTTTACCCGTTATATTTTTGGAGGGCTTCGTTGGTCGGCTATTCCGTGAGTTTGGAGTAGTACTTGCCGCCGCTGTATTGATTTCTGCTTTTGTTTCTCTCACCATAACTCCTGTTCTGAATGTTTACCTCACCAGAAAAGATAACCGCCAGGGCTGGTTCTACCATAAAACGGAACCCTTCTTTACTGGTATGGAAAATGGTTACAAAAGATGGCTTGAGAAATTTATGAAGGTACGGTGGATGGCCTGGGTTATTATTGCCTTATGCTTCGTTGCAATTTTACTTGTTATTAGAACCCTTCAAAGTGAAATCGCGCCTATGGAAGACAGGAGCAGTGTAAGGTTTACCGTTACAGCCCCGGAAGGTTCCAGCTACAATTTCACACAGAAGATAACCGATGAAATATCTAATTATCTGTATGATTCGGTTCCCGAAAGGGATTTTATATTCGTAAGAACACCCGGAGGTGGGGGAGGATCCATCGGCGCGACCAACTCCTCCCAACCAAGAATTGGCCTCGTTCCGCCGGGCGAAAGAACACGTACCCAAAATGAAATAGCAAACGATCTTCAACGTAAACTTTCGCGCTTTAATGATGCCAGAATTTTTGCAGTGCAGGAACAAACAATTGCTGTAGGCTCAGGATCCAGATCAGGGCTTCCTGTGCAATTTATTCTTCAGAATCAGGATCTTGAAAAACTGAAGCAGATGATTCCCCGTTTTCTCGAAGAAGCAAGAAAGGATAAAACCTTTTCAAACGTTGATGTCAATCTTAAGTTCAACCGGCCAGAAATTCAGATTACCGTTGACCGCATGAAAGTAAAGGATCTAGGCCTTTCTACGCAGGATGTCATTTCCACTATGCAGTCTGCATTCAGCGGTGGAAGGCTGGCTTATTTCATCATGAACGGCTACCAGTATGAAGTGATAGCGCAGGTAGAACGAATAAACCGAAACAATCCGGTTGATATCGAAAAACTGTACGTGAGAAATATCAGGGGAGAGAGTATTCCCCTGGAAGCGGTCGTGAATATGAGGGAAAGTAGCAGTCCATCAACGTTGTATCACTTCAACAGATATAAATCCGCCACTATTTCGGCCTCCCTATCCGAGGGCAGAACCATCGGAGATGGTATTGCTGCCATGCAAACAATTGCTGACAAGTTACTGGATGAAAGCTACCAGACCTCTTTATCCGGGTCTTCGCGTGATTATGCAGAAAGCTCATCTAACATCCTCTTTGCATTCGGTTTGGCACTTGTGCTGATCTACCTGGTACTGGCTGCCCAATTTGAAAGCTTTGTAGATCCTTTCGCTATTATGTTCACCGTTCCGCTGGCTCTGGCGGGTGCTTTACTGAGTTTATGGGCTTTTGGCCAAACGCTCAATATATTTTCGGAAATAGGAATGATCATGTTAATAGGCCTTGTTACCAAGAACGGAATACTGATCGTCGAATTCGCAAACCAGAAAAGAGAACTGGGCCTTTCTAAAACAGACGCCGTTCTGGAAGCTGCTGCACAGCGCCTCAGGCCAATTTTAATGACAAGCCTAGCAACATCTCTTGGGGCCCTTCCCATCGCGCTTAGTCTCGGTGCCGCCGCAACAAGTCGTGTGCCGCTGGGCATAGTAGTGGTATTCGGAATACTTTTTTCGCTTGTGCTAACCTTGTTCGTAATACCCGCAGTTTACACATTCATTTCGGGTAAGCACAAAGTACATGTAACTAAGATAAGTGAATAAAGCAATGAATTAAAGATTGTCGAAAAAATAAAAGAATGAAGAAATTTCTTGCAGGTATCGGATTAATAGTATGCTCGTACCAGTCAATGTCGCAAACTTTGCGGCTATCGGATGCCATCAATATCGCCCTGAAGAACAGTCTTGACCTCCAGCTTTTTAAAAACAGAGTCGAGGCGAATGCTACGCTTAACAATTACGGTGTCGCGGGAGGCCTTCCATTAATTTCAGCGGTTGCCACCGACGATGAGCAGCTAAGTAGCATCGACCAAAAGTTCTCTGATCCTAGTCGTAACACACAACGTAGCAATGCTGCTTCAAACAGCCTCAACGCAAGTGTATCAGCGAGCATGATTTTATATAATGGAATGAGTGTAGTTGCCACAAAGCGACGGCTAGATCAGCTTGAAAAGCAAAGCGTGCAATACCTGAACTCGCAGGTGCAGAATACAATTGCTTCTATTATGTCAACGTATTTTGATATAGTGAGGCAGCAAAGTTATACCAGAACAATCAGCGAGTCGATTGAAGTGTCTAAGCTTAGGCTAACGATACTTGAAACGCAGCAGAGTGTGGGCCTTGCCAATAACGCGGATATTTTTCAAGCGAAGCTGGATTTAAATGCGCTTAACCAGTCGCTTCAGTCGCAATTGCTTATCATCGAGCAGGCAAAAACAAACCTACTTACACTTCTTACCTTAAAACCAGATTCATTAATCAATATACAGGATACCATTATTATTGACGAAGCCATCCTGCTTGACTCTGTGCTTAACAATGTGCAAATGGTAAACGCAGACATTTTAGCCGCTCAGCAGCAGGTACGGATAAATGAATTGATTGTAAGAGAAACAGCTGCGCTTCGCTATCCTGCTGTACGTGTAAATGCGGCATATAATTATAATCGCAATCAGAATGCCGCTGGTTTCTCTCTGTTGAATCAGAGTTACGGACCTTCTCTCGGTGTCAACCTGGCTATTCCTATCTATAACGGTTCTGCTTTAAAGAGGCAGCAAAGAGTAGCGGAAATCAATACAAAGAACGCACAGCTTAGTAAAGATATTCTTCTACGAGATTATACTTCCAATGCTGTAAAAACATTTCAATCCTATGCTAATACATTAAAACAGTTGAAAGTTGAGCAGGAGAACTATAAGGTGTCGCGGCAGTTATTAAACCTGGTTCTGGAGCGCTTCAGGCTGCGGGTAGCCACTATTATAGACGTAAGAGAAGCGCAACGAAGTTATGAAGATGCTGGATTTCGGCTGATAAATCTCGCTTATGCAGCAAAAGCTTCTGAAATAGAATTGAAACGACTTTCTAATACCCTGAGTTTCTAGCCTAAAATCGGTTTACTTATTACTTTTAATAAGCGTTTTACTTCGAGCGCATTTCTTACAAGATCGTACCTGTCTTTTCCCAATAAGGTAACATGCCCCATTTTGCGCCCCGGTTTTGTTTGCTTCTTACCATATAAATGAATAAAAGTGTTCTCCAGTTTCAGAACTTCCTCGATACCCTCGTAATGTACTTCTCCGGTATGTCCTTCTTCTCCTATAAGATTTACTAAGGAGGAAGAAAGAATAGAAGCTGTATTGCCGAGAGGATAGCCAAGCAGAATTCTCCACAGCATATCATATTGAGAACTGTAGTTTGCCTCAATCGTATGATGGCCACTATTATGTACTCTGGGGGCTGTTTCGTTTACAAACACATCTCCTTTTGTATCTATAAATAGTTCAACTGCAAACAGACCTGGAGAATTAAGGCTTTTACCCACTTTGATGGCTATCGCCTCAATGCGCCACAAGGTTTTTTCAGGTATTTCAGCTGGTGAAAACTGATAATCCAGTAGATTCAAGTGGCCATCAAATACCATTTCAACGGGAGGGAAAATTACAATGCCTTTCTTATCGTCAACCGCTACAATAACCGCGATCTCCTTTTGTATCTCTACCATTTTCTCCAGAACGCCCGGTGCGTCAAAGCCTTTACTAATATCAGCAGCCGTTCTTATTATCTGAACACCTTTGCCATCATACCCCCCTTCCGCAAGTTTGTTTACGGCCGGGAAAAAAGAACTATAATTCTCGAGATCTTGCCGATTACTGACGACTTTGAATTCGGCACTTGGAATTTCACTTGTCTTATAAAACTGTTTTTGCAGAATCTTATTCTTTATGATGCGCAATGCCGTAGCGGAAGGATATACTTTTACTCCTTCGTTCTCCAGTTTTTCCAGCGCCTCAATGTTTACTGCTTCTATCTCGATAGTGAGAACGTCCAGCGCCCGACCGAAATTATAGACATCATCAAAATTCTGAATATCCCCTTTAATGAAATGATGGCATAAATGAGCAGCAGGGCAATCCGGATCATCCTCTAAAACGAAGGTTTCAACTGGATAATTAGCTGCCTGTTGCAATAACATCTTTCCAAGCTGCCCTCCTCCTAAAATTCCTGCTTTAAGTACTTTTGCCATTGGTTTCTAATTGTAAAACAAAGATAAGTATCACGGTTATAAATTTAGATGGGTTGCTGGCTTTCCTTAAATTGACTATATTTGTTTTGTTATGCTTCCGGATTATCCACATAAAATCTTTTCTGATAAGCGCATCATCTACTGTCTTCTGATGCTGACGCTTGCCATGGATATGATAGCCTAATCTCTTCTTGCTTTTCTTTTCATTTCTTTCATCTAGATAAAATCCGCATTATGTCATTGTCTCCTGCCTCGTTGGCAAATCAAAACACTGCCTCTGATTTTCTTCCACTTCTTGGTACAGATCATATAGAACTTTATGTAGGTAATGCCAAACAAGCTGCACATTATTATAAAACTGCCTTCGGTTTCCAGAATCTGGCCTATGCCGGTCCTGAAACGGGGGTCAAAGACCGTGTATCATACGTGCTTGTGCAAAACAAGATGCGGCTTGTACTTACAACGCCCTTGACTCCCGCACATCCCATAATGGAGCACATTACATTACATGGCGATGGTATAAAGATTATTGCGCTTTGGGTAGATGATGCGCGCACTTCTTATGAAGCTACTATTTCCAGGGGCGCTCTATCATATATGGAACCTCAACTACTGAAAGATGAAGATGGAGAAATCCGTATGAGTGGCATTTACACTTATGGTGAAACGGTACATCTTTTTGTAGAACGTAAAAATTACACAGGAGCCTTTATGCCCGGTTACAGGAAGTGGGAGAGTCGTTATAATCCACCACCTGCCGGTTTGCTCTACGTAGATCACTGCGTAGGTAATGTAGGATGGAACCAGATGAACAAATGGGTCTCCTTTTATGAAAACGTGATGGGCTTCAGAAATATCCTCACCTTTGATGACAAGCAAATTTCAACAGAGTATTCAGCCCTGATGAGTAAAGTAATGAGTAACGGCAATGGATATGTTAAATTTCCTATTAACGAACCGGCAGAGGGGAAAAAGAAATCTCAGGTAGAAGAATACCTGGAATTTTACAAGGGAGAAGGCGTTCAACATGTAGCGATTGCTACTAATGATATAGTAGAGACAGTCAGGCAACTTCAGGAAAAGGGTGTAGAATTTCTCAGTATTCCCTCATCCTATTACGATGAGCTGGAAGTACGAGTTGGTAAAATTGACGAGGACGTGCAACCGCTTAAAGAACTGGGTATTTTAGTAGACAGAGATGAAGAAGGTTATCTGCTGCAAATTTTCACTAAGCCGGTGGAAGATCGCCCAACTCTTTTTTTCGAGATTATCCAACGTAAAGGTGCCCGATCCTTTGGTGCCGGCAATTTCAAGGCTCTTTTTGAAGCACTAGAGCGCGAGCAGGAAGCTAGAGGCAACTTATAAACCCTAATTTAGTCGAACTAGCGAGATGTTAAATCACCCTAAAAACGCTAAAAGCAGGGATGTGGAAATCCTGCAAGCCGCATTCCTGCACTGGAATCCCTAACTTTGTCTCTATTATTCTAACCCAATAAATATGCTGGTAATCCGTTATACCCAGAGCGTATAGTTATGTTTAAATATATATTAATTTTCTTTATATTACTAGTTTGCTCTATTAAAATAGAAGCGCAAACCTCTAATACTTCCGCATATACTTTTATAAATTATCAGCGTACTATTCCCAAAATTACCGATCTTCTAAAACGAAAAGAAGACACTTTGATGAAGCAGTTCAAAGCAAAGAACCTTGAATGGCCCGCTAAATACATTTATATTCGCTCTTTTAAGTATGACAGTCAGCTTGAAGTATGGGTAAAGAACGACCCTGCAAAAGCGTATAAACTTTTCAAGACTTATAAGGTTTGTGCGCTTGCCGGTACCTTGGGCCCTAAGCGTATGCAAGGTGACTACCAGGTGCCGGAAGGCTTTTATCGTATCAATGAATTCAATGCCAATAGCCAATACCATTTGTCTCTTGGCCTTAATTATCCTAACGCGTCTGATAAAGCGCTAAGCGATCTGCAACAGCCCGGTGGAGATATCTATATTCATGGGAGCTGCGTCACTACCGGGTGTATTCCAGTAATGGATGCTCAAATTGAAGAGCTTTACGTACTGGCTGCACACGCCAGAGACCAAGGCCAGGACTTTATTCCAGTCCACATTTTCCCAATCAACTTCAACAATTCTAAAAGCCTCGACTACCTCAAAAGACATTTGCAGACCTTCTCTTATTACGCTCCGTTTGCAAATAAGCTCAAGAGTGCTTTCTATTATTTCGAGAAAAACAGACAGGTGCCTCTTGTACTGGTTGATGGTAATGGAGAATATGTGGTAGAGGAAGAATCTGCGCCTATTGCTGGAAACAAGAAGCCAACGAAAATGATCGTAAAGAAAAAGCGTCTTGAAGTGAAGCTGGAAGACGAGATTCCGCCTACAGTAAATCAACTTCCCGTTTATCCAGGCGGCCCCGAAGCATTCCAGTTGTTTCTCAAGAAACTGAATGTACGTCTCATACCTTATTTGGAAGAGGATCAGAAGACAGCCTATGTAATGATGGAGTTTACTGTAACCAAAGAGGGGAAAGTAGTGAATCCTAAAATAATAAGAGGAGGCAATGATGAAATGAATGAATATGTTCTGGATGCGTTTGAGGAAATGTCTAATTGGCAACCTGCCATCAGACAGGAAAAGAATGTTCCCATCAAGCTAAAGCAGACCATCGTTGTAGAAGCGCTGTAGCCCGTATATCACGGCTTTAAAATACTTATATAAAACCAATCAGGCTTGTGTGGAGACTGCTGCTACCATATTTCTTATGCTGTTGTTTGATAAATGTAGCTAGCGCTCAGTTGCCAGGGAAACCGGTTAAGGCGACTTCCAATCTACGCAAAAAAAATATACCCGCCAGGGGAGGCATTATCTCCTTGGACTCCCTTAGTATCATTCCAGGAACATTACAAGTAACAGGTATTCCCACTACAGCTTACTCGGTAGATTATATAAACGCCTTATTAACATGGCATGAGCAACTGCCACTCGATAGTGTCCAAATTATTTACCGCGTATTCAACTCGAGAATTAATGAGGTAACACGAAGATTCAACTATGACAGCATTTCCAATAATTTTCTCGCAGGCCCTGATGCTTTTAAAGATCCCAACCGGAAGGAAGACGACCGCTTTTTCGATTTTGGCAATCTTACATATAACGGAAGCTTTGGTCGTGGAATCTCCTTCGGAAATGCACAGGATGCAGTGGTAACCTCTAATCTGAACTTGCAGCTAAGCGGTTTTCTTGCAGATAGTATTGAAATAATGGCAGCTATCACAGATAACAATATTCCGATTCAACCAGATGGCACTACTCAGCAGTTGAACGAATTTGATAGAATTTACCTCCAGTTTCGAAAAAAGGGATGGCAGTTAAGTATGGGTGATATCGATATCCGGCAGAATGGTAGCTATTTCCTTAACTTTTATAAAAGACTACAAGGAGTAGCGTTTGAGAATACAACTAAAGTAAATGCCCGAAGCAGTAATAAAACGATCGTTAGTGGCTCGATTGCCAAAGGAAAATTTACAAGGAATATCTTCGATGGACAGGAAGGCAATCAGGGACCTTACCGGTTAACAGGTGCTAATAACGAATTCTATTTTACGGTGCTGGCCGGTACGGAAAGGGTTTTTATCAATGGAGAACTGCTTCAACGGGGCGAGGATCAGGATTATATTATAAATTACAATACAGCGGAACTTACCTTCACTCCCGCCAGAATGATCACTAAAGACAGCAGGATTCAGGTAGAATTTGAATACGCAGACAGAAACTACCTCAATACCAATCTCTATATTTCCAATGAATTAAACATTAATGACAAATTTAAGTGGCGTCTTAGTGCATTCAATAACAGCGATTCAAAAGGATCTCCCATTAATCAGTCGCTCGATGTTCCCCAAAAGCAATTTCTGAATCTTGTCGGCGACAGCATCAGCAAAGCATTTTATCCCATTGCCATGCTTGATACCTTTAATGCGTCCAGCATCATGTACAAGCAGGTAGATACTGTTTATAATGGCGGTATTAGTAGAGATCAGATCTATTTATATTCAACTGACCCAGACAGTGCGCAATACAGTTTATCTTTCATTGAGGTAGGGCTAGGGAATGGCGATTACATACCAGACTTCAACGGGGCTAATGGCAAAGTTTACAGATGGATAGAACCAGTAAACGGCAGTAAACAAGGCAATTACCTGCCTGCAACATTTCTCGTTACACCAAAGAAACAGCAAGTAATAAGTACTGCCTTCGATTATGCTATTTCTAAAAACACCCTCATCACTACGGAGTTCGGCTATAGTAACTACAATATCAATACATTTTCTTTAAAGGATAAAAAAGACGATAAAGGCTACGCAGCCCGGGTAATACTAAAAAACACCTCTGATTTAAGCATCCTTTCAAGAAAACTCACCCTGAGTTCTATCGGAAGTTACGAGTATGTGGATCCAAGGTTTAAACCGTTGGAAAGATTAAGAAATGTGGAGTTTTTGCGTGATTGGGGGCTGACTTACTCTCCATTGCCGCTTCCTGCCACTGAACATCTAGTTGATGTTGGCACCCAGTTAAGCGGCGCTAAAAACAATTCTCTGCGTTATCAATTCAGTACGTATTTGAGAGATAACGATTTTAGAGGGTTTCGCAACACTATCTCTCATGTGCAGGAAATTAAAAGCTGGCGTTTCAATAATCATCTTCAAATTACAAATTCCACCGATTCAGTTAGTGCGGGCTATTTTCTTCGGCCTACTCTGGAAGTATCAAAGCGGCTTCCCGCATTGTATAATTATGTAGTAGGCTCCTCATATTCATTGGAACACAATGAATCGACTAATAAAAAGACGGACACTGTTTCTTTCAACAGCTTCTCTTTTGAAACTATCAGTTTTTATGTCCGTTCCCCGGAAAAAAGCCTTAATAAGTGGGGCCTAACTTACTTTACCCGCACCAATAAATATCCCTTCGAGCAGAAACTTTTACTTACAGATAGAAGTCAGAATATCAACCTTGTTACCGAGTTGCTGAAAAATGAACGACATCAGTTTCGCCTTAATGTAACCTATAGAAATTTACATGTAGTGAGGAAAACGGCTAGTTCCCAAAATAAAGAGGAAAGTCTGCTTGGCAGGGCCGAGTATCAGGTAAATGAATGGAAAGGCCTCATAACAGGAAATGCTCTATACGAAGTAGGATCAGGTCAGGAACAAAAAAGAGACTTTACCTTTTTAGAAGTACCAGCAGGCCAGGGAGAATACACCTGGCTCGATTACAACAGCGATGGAGTACAGCAGTTGAATGAATTCGAGATTGCGCTGTTCCAGGATCAAGCAAAATACATCAGGATATTTACACCATCTAATCAATTTGTAAGGGCTAACTTCAATACGTTTAATTATGCACTCAGTCTCAATCCACGGGTATTAATAGATGCAACAAAATCCAAAGGATTCAGAAAAATTATTACTAATACAAATCTTCAATCATCTCTACAGATTCTTAAGAAGGAAATAGCTAAAGGCCTAACACAGTTCAATCCGTTCTCCGTTGCATTGAATGATACTTCGCTTATCTCCCTTACTTCTACCTTTATCAATACCCTTTCTTATAATCGCTTCAGCACGCAGTGGGGGGTGGATCTTACTAATTCCAAAAACTCTTCAAAATCGCTCCTTACCTACGGTTATGAAAGCCGGGATTTAGAGGAATGGGCCCTCAAAGGCAGAATCAATTTTAGCAGAGCAATACTAATAGATGTCACGTTGAAAAAAGGCTCCAATACACTTAATACTTCAAACGCTAAATTTGATAATCGAAATTACGATATAGACCTTTTTTCAGCCGAACCAAGGATCAGCTTTACCAGGGGTACCAACTTTAGATTTATTGCAGGATATAAAATAACAGACAAAAAGAATAAGGTAAGTGACAGGGAAACCTATTACTCCGGCGCTATTAATTCCGAAATCAAGTACAACATTCTTCAAAACAGTTCCATACTTGGTAAATTTACCTATTCCAATATTACCTTTAAAAGCGGTTCTCAGGGCAGTACGGCAAATCCGGTAAGTACTGTAAGTTATATAATGCTGGATGGGCTTCTGCCTGGAAAGAATTATCTGTGGAATCTCGACCTGAGCAAACGCCTCTCGAACAACCTTGAAATAACGATTCAATATGAGGGTAGAAAACCCGGCACTTCTAGAATCGTCAATATAGGCAGGGCTTCGATAAGAGCGTTGTTGTAAGCAGTACAAACCAAATAAATTCTACAAATTCTTATTCTGCCACCTGTCGCCTGGCAAGCAAAAGAACTCTATAATCTGGTTTTTCATTAAGAACAGATATCGATAGCACGCAGCATCTCACTACTTCGTTGCGGGCGGAAATCCTTTTATGATTAAAGGTGGATAATTTATCCGCCTCTAGTCATGAAACACTCCTGCCCATGATTCTAAATTTTCCAAAATGTCAAAGAACTTACCGACGCGTCGAAATAACCTCCATCCTATCTTCATTTTCATTAGCATCGTAAGCCACCCAGCCGCTATGTTCGAATTTTCCAAAGCACATTCCTTAGGCTCTTGTTAGGGTCTGGTAAGGCTCTTGTTAGGGTAACACCCTAACGGGATCCCTACTAGATGCCTTCGGGAGGCTAACCAGATCGCTCACCGGATTCGAGTGAAGCAAAGGGCACCTCTCCTTTACTCCTGGTGCAGCCCCGTTACCGATGAATGACAATGCAATGATACGGTCAAAATCAGCTTTTTCAATGGATGAATGTCACGAACGCCCTATTGGGTGCCACGAACGCCATTAGAAGGTCACGAACGTATTTTAAC